>CAJLUG010000171.1 GCA_905209745.1 uncultured Mycoplasma sp. | reverse complement strand
AGTGTATTTATGACCATGATCTTCCTAATCATAATCTATGGTGGCTATTTTCTAATTACATATTACTGTAGTAAAAATATTATAAAGGAAAAAAGACTATGATTTTAGAAATAAACTGGCAAGAATTTATAAATAATCCTATTGTTATGATCTCCCCATTAATATTACTAGCAATACTATTTATTATCCTTGCCACTATAAAGAGAAAAAAGGGTTAGGAGACTAATCCTTTTCCTATGACTTACTATATATCTATTAAGACTGCAGTAATTATTTTTCCTATATTAGCTTTTCTAATAACAGGACCCTATATTTTATTCCAGTATCATAAATACTCTTCAATTAGTCCTCTAAAAACCATCATAATTTATAGTTTCATCTTTTACTTACTATGTGCTTATTTCTTAGTGATATTACCATTACCCTCAGTAGAAAGTATCAAAAATAATCCCAACTTCATGATAGAGTGGATACCATTTCACTTTATTGTAGACTTCTTGAAAGAAACACCACTCATATTATCGGACCCATCTACGTATTTAAAAGCCATATTACATCCTAGCTTTTATGTAGTATTATTGAATATCTTATTATTTGTTCCCTTTGGAATGTTCTTACGTTATTATAAACACTATTCTCTAAAGAAAGTAATTTTCTATAGTTTCTTCTTAAGTCTCTTCTTTGAATTTACCCAACTAACAAGACTCTACGGACTCTATCCCAAACCTTATAGATTATGTGATATCGATGACTTAATACTAAATACCTTTGGTGGAGTAGTAGGCTATTTATGGCTTGAAGATTTAGAACCTAGAATACCAAGTAAAGAAAAATTAGATGAACTATCCTACCAGAAAGGAGAAAAAGTCTCTTTCTTACGAAGAATAACTTTATTTTTCTTAGATTTATTCTTATATAGTATCGCAACTATTTTTTCGAAAGGACTGCATCCAGTCATTATATTTATTCTATATTTTACAGTAATACCACTACTATTTAAAAATAGAACCTTAGGTAGTGCTTTCTTAAATATAAAAATAACCAAAGAAAAAAACTCCATTCTTTATTATCTAAGACCATATTTTATCTATTTTTATTATTTAATATTACCATATATCATACTATCTATAACATCATCAACAACAAGTAATATCACAAACATCAATCTAAAATTAATGATAATTTTAGCGCTAATCATAATCCTATTTTTATTCTACATCATAAATATATTCTTACTATTTATCCATAAAGAACCTTTCTATGATAAAATATTTAATACCAAATTGGAAAACACCATGAAAAAAACTGTCTAGCGCAACTAACACTTGACAAAAATCAACTGAAAACTGGTAGAAAAAGTACCAAAAACAGGGTATACTAAAAAAGAATTAGTTATTTTTGTAATAGTAATAAAAGAAGGAGTAACATACTATGAAAAAAATAAGAAAACACAAACAAGATATTTTAATATGTTTATTATTTAGTATTATTTATATTGTCATTGCTCTAATATTAACACATGGAGAATTTTTATTCGCATCAAAAGTAGATTTTGCCATGCAACACTATAATTTTCCAGATTATTTTAGAGAGTTATTTTATAGAAGTAAAGATTTATTTCCAGACTTAGCCTTAAATCTAGGGGGAGGACAAAATATTTATAATCTTTCCTATTATGGTTTTTTAAGTCCAATTATCATGGTATCATACTTACTACCAATGATACCCATGATTTATTACTTGATTGCTACAAGCTTCATCATCGTAGTATTATCGACATTCTTATTCTATAAATTCTTATTAAAACACCACATCAATAACAAAACCGCTTTGGTGGTATCATTACTATTTTTATTCGCAAGTCCCATCATATATCATGCCAAAAGACACATCATGTTTATATATTATTTTCCTTTTTTAATATTAGGTCTTTTCGGTGTTGATAAGTTTTTAAAAGAAAAAAAGATAAGTCTACTAACACTATCTGTTCTCTTAATGATATTAACAAGTTTTTACTATAGTGTCGGTGGAATTATTGTCTTAATTATTTATGGACTATATCAGTTTATTGGAAAAGATAAAACCAAACCAAAAGAAATAATAAAGTTTCTATGTTCTTTTGCAAGACCATTTATCATAGCCGTACTAATCAGTGCTATCTTATGGTTACCAACCCTATATACCTTAGTAGCGGGAAGAGCAGGAGCAATCAAAGAAATAGAATATTTAAAATTATTAATACCTAATTTTAAATTTTTATATAGAGCCTATGGACCAGGACTTACTTTCTTAGAGTTTATCTTAATTGGTATCCTAGTAATTGATAAGAAAATAAGAAAAAAGACTCGTCTACTAGCTCTAACAATCATTATCATCTTTATATTCCCAATCTTTAACTATATCTTAAATGGAACATTATATATCAACACCAA
>CAJLUG010000170.1 GCA_905209745.1 uncultured Mycoplasma sp. | reverse complement strand
ATGAAAAGTAATGAAATATTACCAAAGAATATGTCACAAGAAATTAATCAACCAATCAGTGTAGATGTTAAAGATTATTTAGAGAATGTAGAAGATATTGAAGATAGTGTATTAGAAAAACTAAAACTAGATACTTCAATGGTAAATATTAATGAAGCTGGTAGTTACACATATACAATTACTTATAAAAAGAAAAAATTTAATGGTACATTTGAAATTAAAGAAAAAGAATTACCAGACATGGTACTTACTTTAAAAACATTAAATTTAGAGATTGGTTCTATATTGTCAACTGACATTTCAACTTATGTCGCAGAAACATTAACTGATGAAGTAAAAAACAATACAACACTAGATCTATCAAACGTAAATACAGCACAAGCTGGTAATTATCAATATACAGTTACTTATAACGGTAGACTTTATACAGGAACAATCGTAGTATATGAACCACAAAAAACTACTGACACCAAAGAAAAAGATGAAAATAAAGATACACCAGAAGAAGAACCACCAAAAGAAACAGATGATACAGAAGATACAGAAACAGAAGAAGCAAAATAATGCTTCTTTTTTAGTACACAAAAAAAAGCACCATATAGGTGCATAATCATAGTCTAAGTGCTGGCAATGGTGACGGTTCCAGTTCTACCAGCATCACTTAGTCTTTTTTCAATCCATGACTTTGCAGTAGCGTTTTTTACAATAATAGTAATACCATATGGAACAGAAGAAAACATATTTTCATAAATATTTGTATTAAAAGTAGCATTACGCATATCTAAATGCGTTAATCTATTACATCCAGAAAACATAGAATCCATATATCTTACTTGACTGGTATCAAAACTACTTAAATCCAGACTTGTGAGAGTACTACATCCAGAAAACATGAAATTCATATTGGTCACTTGACTTGTATCAAAATTACTTAAATCCAGACTTATGAGATTATCGCATGCACCAAACATATAACTCATATTTGTCACCCTACTCGTATCCCACTCATCACCAAAATAAATGTATTGCAAATTTGAATCATAAATAGAACTGTAAAACATATAACTCATATCTATTACTTGACCAGTACTAAAATTACGTAAGTCCAAACTGGTAAGATTACAGCAACAGTAAAACATGTATTGCATATCAATTACTTTTTTAGTATCGAATCCACTTAAGTCTAAATTTGTTAGACTGCGACAATCTTGAAACATTCTTGCCATATATCTTACGTTACTAGTATTAAAATTTCCAAAATTAATTGAAATTAAACCACTACACATAGAAAACATACCACTCATATCAACAGCTTGATCAGTATTAAAATATGTAAAATCAATAAATTCAACATTGGAAAAACAAGAAATATTAGAAACCCTTTCACCAAATAAATATGCTGCATCTGGACCTATTGCCACTCCTCCTTGACCAGCAATAGAAACTTTATAAGTCCCTGCACTTCTTCCATCATCTTCGATATATGCTATGACACTTCCATCTCCCGCTTTACTTACATCCCATGAAGAAATTGCTGTAGAAGGTAACTCTATATTATCTTTAAATACAATGCTCGTAATTTGATGCTTTTCAACAGGAGCATTATTAAACCAATTAGATCCTTTCATAATAGGTTCACTTACAGTACTTACAGCCCCATCCATTGATTTAGTAATTTCAACCTTACTCCATTCTGCTTTTAAAATAGTATCTTCTCCCGGCATAATAAAATAATCTTCATTTATTTTTGTTACATTTTTGTTTAAAATTTCCCAGCCCATAAATTGGTATCCCGCACAAGTTGGTATTTGATCTGATATTTCTACTGTACTATATACAGAATGTTTCTTACTACTTGGTACGTTACTGACACTACATCCTTCTGGAGCATTACCATCATAGATGACTTGATAGTTATCAAGAAGTATTGGTGTATTGATTGTTGTTACATCTTCTATCTCTTCTTTTATCTTACTAACTACTTCTGTGCTCTCATTAGTTGGATATTCATCTCCTTGTCCAAGATACTTATCTTTTAATTTTAATTTCATCGTAAGGTTTGCTTTCCTTCCAGATGCAAGATTATCCATGGTCCAAGTTATCTTTTGACGTCCATTTTCATCAATTAACTCTACTCTCCCCTGACTTACTTTTATATCATTTTCACTTTCTAAATAGAAATTTTCATTATCAATATAGTCAATAATTTGATAAGTATTGTAGGAAATTGGTACAACACTTGCGTCAAACAAAACATTATTTAAAGTATCCATATCGGCAATAAATTGATTATCACTAATTTCTTTGATAGGATTTAAAATAGAATCTCCCATTTCGTACTGGATTCCATTCATTGTTATATAAGGATATGCACTCTTCAAATACTGATACTGGGTAATTTGGTTCGGTGTATCTTCGTTTGGATAGCCATCGGTTAGAAATAATACAATCATTTCTCTAT
>CAJLUG010000169.1 GCA_905209745.1 uncultured Mycoplasma sp. | reverse complement strand
CTGTTTTTAATTTATTTTCTCCATATTCATCTTTTAATAGGAATGTTCCAGTATCAATATCAATATCTTCATTTAAACAGTTAAAGAATGTTGTCTTTCCTGCTCCATTACGACCAATTAGTCCATAGATTTTTCCTTCTTCAAATGTAAAGTCAATATTTTTTAATACTACTTTTTCACCATAACTTTTTGTTAAGTTCTCTATTTTTAATTCCATAGTAACCCTCCTTCCTTAGTATATCATATTTTGATTTAAAACTATATAGAAAAAGAATAGGGTCTTCCCTATTCTAAGACTAATTCATATGGATTTGTAATTGGCTTTTTATTAAAATATTAGTAATTTTTATTACTATAAATTAGCAGTTTTAAGTTAATTACTATTGGACATTGAAATAAACATTCTTTATGAAACTTTTTTTATAAAATTATAAGCATCCCTACACATATCTTCTATTGTTTTTTCTGCTTGCCAACCTAGTTCTTCTTTGGCTTTGGTTGGATCAGAATAACATTCAGCAATATCTCCTTCTCTACGAGGAGCTATTTTGTAATTTACTTTTAAGTTATTTACTTTTTCAAAAGTATGAACAATATCTAAAACACTATACCCTGTTCCAGTACCAAGATTATAGATAAATAAACCTTGGTTTTCTTTTTGTAACTTTTCTAGAGCTTTGATGTGTCCTTTAGCTAGATCTACTACATGGATATAGTCTCTTACTCCAGTACCATCTTTGGTAGGATAATCATTACCAAAGATAGATAAGCATTCTAATTCACCAACTGCAACTTTTGCGATATATGGCATTAAGTTTGCTGGTATTCCATTTGGATCTTCTCCAATTAATCCACTAGGATCGGCACCAATTGGATTAAAGTATCTAAGTATCGCAATATCCCATGTATTATCTGATTTATATAAATCCTTTAAAATTTGTTCTACAAATAACTTTGATGTACCATATGGATTCGTGGTATTTCCTGTTTTTGCATCCTCTTTAATAGGGACTTGTTCTGGAGTACCATAGACCGTTGCACTTGATGAGAATACTAATTTTTTTACTTGATGTTTTGTCATTTCCTTTAACAATACTAGTACCGTTGATACATTATTTTCATAATAGTCTATTGGCTTTTGTACAGATTCTCCTACAGCTTTATAGGCAGCAAAGTCAATTACGGCATCTATTTTTTCTTTTGTAAATATTTCATCTAGTAAGTCTTTATCTATCATATTTCCAATATAAAGTGTTAGTTTTTTATTAGCAAGTTCTTCTATTTTTTCTTGTACTTCTTTTTTAGAGTTTGATAGATTATCTAGTATTACTACTTCATGTCCTTCTTTTAATAATTCTACACAAGTATGAGAACCAATATATCCTAATCCTCCAGTTACTAATACCTTCATCTTAGCCTCCTATAAATACTCTTGTATATTCTTTCATTACCTCTAACATTTCATGAGCAATTACTTTTTCAATCGTCTTATTTTCCATACTTTCTTTTAAGAATTGTTCCATATCCTTAATTGGTATATAGAATAAATTAAACGCTGTTTTTCTTTCTAAGTCAGATAAACTCATCTCTTCTATTTTTGGTTTATCGTCTGTTGGAACTACATAGTAATAGACTTTATTACATCTACTTTTTCCAGTATTTAAGTAATTGTCATAGTACTCTTCTATTACTATAAATGGTCCTGTGTTAACTGATGTTTTAATTCCAGTTTCTTCTTTTATTTCTCTTTCTAATGTTTCTTCTAGAGATTCTGTTAATTTCCAGTGACCTCCAGGGAATTGATAAGTATCATTGTTATGAACTACCAATAACTCTTCTTTTTTATTTACCATTAATGCTTTTACTCTAATTACAGTATCATCTACTACTTTCGTATCTAGATTTTGTGAATTTACTATTATCCTTTTCATTCTTTTTACCTCCTAATTATAGATAAATCTTTCCCAGTATTCTGTTACTGTAGGACTTACTGATTGAAAGACAGCATCTATTTGTTCACATATATATTTGGCTTTTTTCCAGATGGTTGTTCCTGTTGTAAGACAACTTGCTTCTACATCATCCATCATATATTCAAAAGTGGATGCCCTATCTTCATATTGATCTGTTTGGGCATAATTATTTACAAAATAAGAATTGGGATTATTTGCAGTTGTATAAGATAAATTACTATTTGTTTTTCCATAAGAAAACTCAGGGGGATTTAGACTATTCCATGTTGTATAATTGGCACCTTTGGCATACATATATTTTTCTAAGTAATGATATACTTCATGGTATAAGCTTTCTTCAAAACTAAAGTCTGTTGCGAGAGATATCAATATATTCTTCGTTGTAGAATCGGTAATTCCTGTTACATTGTTTTGGGAATAACTTTTAATTAAATAGATTGTTAGTGTATATCCCGCTTGTTTTGTTTCTGTAAATATTCCAGATGGGTAATGCGATAAAGCTACGTTTAAAGTATTTA
>CAJLUG010000168.1 GCA_905209745.1 uncultured Mycoplasma sp. | reverse complement strand
GCCGTTATGTTGATTGAGTAAAGAAGGATGGTACCGTGCTTTTAGGCACTCCTTTAAGTCCTTCTTTTTTTGTTAGGAGATGAGGTTATGAGATTAAAAAGTAATTATTTTTTTACATTGAAAGAAGATGTAAAAGATGAAGAGTCAGTTAGTGCTAATTTACTAGTACGTTCTGGTATGATTAAAAAGATTGGTGCAGGTATTTATACTTTTTTACCTTTAGGACTTCGTGTTGTTCATCATATTGAAGACATTATTCGTGAGGAGATGGACTCTATTGGTTCTTTAGAGTTAGTAATGCCTAGTATTATTCCAGAAGAAGTTTATGAGGCGAGTGGACGTTTAAATGCGTTTGGTCCTTCGATGTTTCGTCTTAATGATCGTTTTGGTAGACACTATGTATTAGGTCCTACTCATGAGGAGTTATTTGTAGAGGCTGCGAAAGAAGTGATTCATTCTTATAAAGATATGCCTATTAGTTTGTATCAGATGGCTAATAAGTATCGTGATGAAGCAAGAAGTCGTTATGGACTTATTCGTACTCGTGAATTTGTAATGAAGGATGCTTATACTTTTGATAAAGATGAAGAGGGACTTTCTAAATCTTATCAAGAAATGTTTGATGCTTATCATAGAATATTTAAACGTATTGGACTAGATTATCAAGTTGTTAAAGCGGATACTGGTGCGATGGGTGGTAGTTTATCAGAAGAGTTTCAAGCAGTTTGTGATATTGGTGAAGATGTTTTAGTTTTATGTGATCATTGTGGATATGCTACAAATTTAGAGATTTGTGAGTGTTTAGCACCAGAAGAAGTTTCTAACTTTGAAAAACTAGAAAAAGAGCTTTTCTATACTCCTTCTTGTGGTACGATTGATGAATTAAGTCAAAAGTATGATATTAGTCCTAAAGACATGGTAAAGACACTTATTTATAAGATTGATGGAGAATTTTATGCTTTCTTACTTCGTGGGGATAGAGAGTTAAATGAAGCTAAGATTACGAAGGCCTTTGGGGCAAATGAAGTCGTAATGGCAACAGCGGAAGAAGATAGAGAAATTACCAAGGCAGAAGTTGGTTATGCAGGGCCTATAGGACTTGATATACCAATTATTGTAGATTATGAAGTTTTAGCTATGCATAATTTCTTAGTCGGAGCAAACAAGACAGATTATCATTATAAAAATGTAAATATTAGTGACTTTACTTATGAAAAAGCTTTAGATATTAGAACAGTAAATGAGGGGGATCAATGTCCTCATTGTGGTAAGACACTTACTTTTAAGAGAGGAATAGAAGTTGGTAACACCTTTAAGTTGGGTACGAAGTATTCAGAAGCATTAGGACTATATTATCATGATCAAGATAATCAATTAAAACCTGTAGTGATGGGGTGCTATGGTATCGGGGTTGCACGTATTTTATCTGCTTATGTAGAGCAACATCATGATGATAATGGAATGATTTTTTCACCAATACTAGCACCATATGAAGTAGCTATTGTGGTTGTTAATACAAAAGATTTAGAACAAGTGAAGTTGGCAGAAGAATTATATCAAACCTTACAAGATAAGGGATACTCTGTAATTTTAGATGATCGTGATATTCGATGTGGTCCTAAATTTAAAGATATGGACTTAATTGGTATTCCAAAACGTATTACGGTTGGTAGAAGAGCTAGTGAAGGTGTTATAGAATATAAAGAAAGATGTTTGGATGAAGTTGTTGAAATTTCTAAAGAACAAGTTTTAGAGTATATTTAAAATACGTGAAAGTTGCTTGCTTTCTTCTTTAAACTATGGTATTATATTGTTATTGTTAACGGAGGTGTGCAATGAAAACAGCGCTCTTAATTATATCAATTTTATTAATTGTCATTGTACTTTTACAGAGTAATAAGGCAGAAGGTGCAGCACAGATTATTTCTGGTTCTACTTCTGAGTTATTTACTCATCGTAAAGAAAGAGGTTCGGAACTATTTATTAGTCGTCTTACTTTAGTATTAGGACTTCTATTTTTCGTAATTTGTTTAGTGGCAATGTTTATTGATTAAAGACTTTAGAGATATAAAGTCTTTTTCTTTTAAAAAAATCTAGTTATATAGGGTAAAATACAGTATAATAATGATAGAAGGTGATGCTAATGAGAGATGACATTATTAATGTATTAAAGAATAGTAAAAAAGCACTTACAATTTATGAGTTGCAAGAGAAACTAGATTTAACTAGTGTAAAAGAAGTAAAGGAATTAAGTAATACTCTTAGAGAGTTAGAAGAAGAAGTCGTTATTTATTGTTCTAACAAGGGACGTTATATGATGCTTGAAGATAGTCATTTACGTAAGGGTGTTATGAGAGTTAATAAAAAGGGATTTGGCTTTGTAGAAGTTGAGGGTATGGATGATGATATTTATATTTCCTCAGATAATATGAATGGGTCTATTCATAATGATATTGTTTTGGTTGAAATCACTAGTAAGATGAATTTAGACCG
>CAJLUG010000167.1 GCA_905209745.1 uncultured Mycoplasma sp. | reverse complement strand
AATAATCTCAGTTTCCATTCTTAAAACACCATCGTTATCATACAATGCTAAATAATCTTGACTATCAGAATCATTTCCTAACATAGCATATAGTCCATCAGTAAGTTCTTCTTTACTATCCCCCTCTTTTACTTTAAGTTGTTTTTCACCATTTACAGATACTCCAGTAAGGTCAACACGATATCTTCTACTCTCTACTTCATTACCATCACTATCTTTTAATGTTAATGTTACTTCATTAACTTCCCCTGCAATAAGTCCAATAATCTGATAACTATGATTACGTGTAACATTACCCTCTTCCCCATTATCTAAAGTCCTAGAAAAATCTTTAATATCTGCATCATCACGATCTACATGAACAGTATAACTAACTTCTACTGCCTCATCTGTTGTAAAATACATATTAAGTCCTAAAGTATTAGTACCATATAAATTATAAATCATTAAAGGATCTTTAAACGTATATTCTTTTTCTAGTAAACGATCAAGTTTATCCTGAATAACCTCTTGATAAACCATATCAAATACTTCTACTTCCATTGGTTTTGTAACAACATAAACATCTTCTCCATAATTAGGATCTTTCTCAATCTTTACATTTTCATCTAACCAATCTTCATCATTTAACTGACTCTCTACTATTTTCTCATTAAGTCCCCTTACAAATACAACTGCCGCATAAGAAAGTCCACAAATAACTACTAAAAATAAAACAACCAACCCAATCTTCTTTACCATACTCCAATCTTTATCCGATAACTCTACACTTTTCTTCTTTTTCATAAATTCCTCCTACCAAAAGCTTATCGATTTATTGTGAAAATTATGTGAAAACTAAAACAGTTTTTTTATAACCTTTTCAACTCCTTTCGTTTCATTAGAACTAGTCTGCCCCGTCGCAACTTTTTTTGCACCTCTACTACCATTAGATACACAAAAAGAATGTCCTATAGATAAAAGTAGTGGAATATCTTCCTCTCTTCCTCCTACATAAATAACATCTTCTAATGCTACATGTTCTCTTTTACAAATCTTTTCTACCCCATTTTCTACATAGACATCTTCACTAACAACATCAATCATATATTGCTTTCGATAATCTACTTTAATAAACTTTGCTTTAACTCCTAACTCTTCTAACTCTAAATATGCATTATTACGTTCCTTTTTAGTCGTAAAACAAATCCTAACTTTATAAATAGACTCTTTATTTAACTGATAAAAATCTAAAAAACTACTATTTCTCTTTTTAACTTCAGAATAAACAATTTCCCCTCTACATAAATTCCACTCTTTCACTGTACAAAAATAAATATCTAAGTGTGAATACATCTTCCACATCTTTTTCACAACAGAAGCTAATACATTTTTCTTATATAGTACCTTCCTATTCACTACATCATAAACATATGCTCCATCACAAGCAATAACATAATCTAAAAAGGGAAAATCTTTATTATAATCTAAAACTGATTTTAATATTCGATTACTAATAACACCAAACTTTACATGACTTCTTCTAATTCGGTCAATTTCTACCATAGTAGATAGAGGTATCGCTTCATCAGAATCAAGTAATACTTGATCAAATGTACTTAAAAACAATTGACTCATCTTATCACCCTTTCAAAGCATTATATTTACGCATTACCTCAATAAGTAAAAGTAAATAACTACAAGCAAGTAAATATCCTGCTAACACATCACTAGCATAATGTACCCCTACATAAATACGACTAATTCCTATACTTAAAATAACCAAAACTAAAAGAATTGATACGATATATTTTAAAACTTTATTTTTAATATGACAAATACTAAAATATAGTAAATATCCATAAACACAAATAGACATCATCGCATGCCCACTAGGAAAAGAATATCCTCCCTGAACAATAAGTCTTAACCCATCTGGTCTTGCTCTTTGAATAATGTATTTTAAAATTGTATTTAATAAAAAACAATCAAGAGCACTAATAACTAGATAAAGACTTTCCCTATTTTTAAATGCTAATACAAAGATAATAATGAGTAGAAGAATTGTCCCTGTATTACCTAATCTGGTAATGGTTGTAAATAAGGTATCTAATGCTGGACTACGAAAAGAAATCACAAATTGATAGATAGCATTATCAAACCCTTCTGTACAAGAAGTAAGTACCAAGACCATCACAACTAAAAATAAAAGGAAAAAGATAAGAGAATAAATTAAATTTCTACGTCTCATAATCTCTCTCTAACCTCACTTTTATATACTTCAACTCCAGGTTGATCAAAAGGATTAATATCAAATAAATAACCAGAATAAGCAGCAACTAAGAAGAAAAAGCTAGAAACTTCTCCTAAAACTTTAGGACTCTTCTCTTCTAATTCAATAGCAATACAAGGAACCCCACCTTTTACATGTGCATGAATAACCGCATCTTCTACTAACAAGTTAATATCCTTTAAATCTCCTAAAGAAGTAACACAAGAAGAACTAGAAAGAACTTTAAAGA
>CAJLUG010000166.1 GCA_905209745.1 uncultured Mycoplasma sp. | reverse complement strand
TAACTTTTGAATTCTAAATTGTTTTTTAGATCCATCTAGTCGACAACAAGTAACCATTTGCCCTGTTTTAATCTTACCATTATGAACACGACCAATACCAATTCTACCAACAAACTCATTATAATCTAAAAGTGCTGGTTGAAATTGTAATGGTTCATTACTATCTCCCTTAGGTTCTGGTATTTCTTCTAAAATTGTATCTAAAACTTCACTAAATCCTTCTGTTTGCGTACTTAAATCATCACTAAAAGAACATGTACCATTGACTGCAGACGCATAAATAACTTTAAAATCAAGTTGCTCTTCATCTGCTCCAAGTTCAATAAATAAATCTAATACTTCATCAACAACTTGCTTACATCTAGCACTAGGTTTATCTACTTTATTAACAACAACAATAGGTTTTACTTTTGCTTCAAAAGCTTTCTTTAATACGAATCTAGTTTGTGGCATAGCCCCCTCATAAGCATCGACAACTAAAATAACACCATCCACCATATTCATAATACGTTCTACTTCTCCACCAAAATCAGCATGTCCTGGTGTATCTAAAATATTAATACGTACTCCTTTATAATCAAGTGCTGTTGTTTTCGCTAAAATAGTAATTCCACGTTCTTTTTCTAATTGATTAGAATCCATAGAAACATTAGAAACATCTTCATTATCACGAAACATACCTGAATGTTTCAAAATACCATCTACTAATGTTGTTTTTCCATGGTCTACGTGCGCAATAATTGCAACATTTCTTTTATTCATAATACTTCACACCTCTTTACGTCGCTCCCAATTATAACATAGAACAAAAAAAAATACTAGACTTTTCTAGTATTTTTTACTCTCCAAACATTATCTTCGAATAACAGTACCAGACTTTCCTTCTAGAGCTTGCTTTGCTTTATCTAAAGAAGCAATAATTGCAACACCACCACGTCTATTATGTTCAACAAAAGAAAGACATGCTTGTATCTTAGGTAACATACTACCAGGTTTAAACTCTCCACTTGCCATATATTTCTTAGCAGCCGTAACACTTAAAGAATCTAACTTTTTCTCATCAGGAGTATTGTAATTAATACATACTTTATCAACAGCCGTTAAAATTAGGAAAATATCTGCTTTAATATCAAGGGCAATTTTAGCACTTGTCTTATCCTTATCGATAACAGCATCCACTCCCTTTAACTTACGATAATAAGAAACAACAGGTATTCCTCCTCCACCACCAGCAATAACTATATTACGATTTTTTAAAAGTAATTTAATCGTTTTAGACTCTACAATTTTTTTAGGTTCAGGAGAAGCAACAACTCTTCGATATCCACGACCAGCATCTTCTTTAAAGATATATCCTCTTTGTTTTGCTAACTCGTCTGCTTCTTCTTTCGTATAAAAGTTACCAATTGGTTTTGTTGGTTTAGAAAAAGCCTTATCCTTTTTATCCACAACTACTTGTGTTAAAACCGTAGCACAATTCTTTCTCATACCTCTTTTATATAATTCTTCTTGAATAGATTGTTGTAAATGATAACCAATATATCCTTGACTCATTGCTCCACACTCCGCAAAAGGTACATCAGGACTATCTACTTCATCATGAGCAACTTCCATCGCCATATTAATCATTCCAACTTGTGGACCATTTCCATGAGTAACCACAATATCATAATCATTTGCTAAATCAACAATCGTCTTAGCCGTACTCTGTACCAACCTTAATTGTTCTTCAGGACTATTTCCTAACGCATTACCACCTAAGGCAATTACAATTCTCTTTTTCATTGCTATCCCCTCTTCCTTACCTTAATCATATCTATATTCATATTACCATAACTAAAGAAAATACTCCAAAAAAAAACAAAAGATTGACATAAAATGTGTAAAAAAAAAAGAGCAAATAAGCTCTCCTTAAATAATCATTATTTAGCGTCTCCTCTAGGAACTTGTTGAGTAATACAGTGAATATTTCCTCCACCAAGTAAAATCTCTCTAGCATAAATTGGTTCAATAACACGATCTGGATATAATGATTGTAATAAATCAATAGCCTTTTGATCATTCGGATCATTAAAGACTGGTAAAGCAATAAATCCATTTCCTGTATAGTAATTAACATAAGATGCTGCTAGACGATCTCCTTCTTGACGAGGTAGTGTACCTTCAACGGCGTCTACTCCATAACTTTCTTCTTTTGTAATTAAGATTGGTTTTGGAGTATATAGTTTATGAACAATAATCTTTCTACCTTTTGCGTCTGTTTCGCTTTCTAAATATTCCAATGCTTTCTTACTAATTTCATATTGAGGATCATTTACATCATCAGTCCATGCAAGAACAACTTCACCAGGACGAACAAAATTACAAATATTATCAATATGACCATTAGTTTCATCATTATAAATTCCTTCTGGAATCCATAATACTTTAGTACAACCTAAGTAATCACACAAAGTTTTTTCAATTTCTTCTTTCGTCATACGAGGTGCATTTCTACCAGATTCAGGAC
>CAJLUG010000165.1 GCA_905209745.1 uncultured Mycoplasma sp. | reverse complement strand
TATCCATTTTCATAAGCTTTTTTCTTCTCTTCTTCCATATATTCAGAAATTCCAGGATAAGTCTCTAAATAATTAGTAATAAACTTTTTCGCAGTCGCAATATCAATTCCTAAATCTTCACTAAGTCCAAAACTACTAATACCATATAAAATACCAAAATTAACTGCCTTTGCTGTTCTTCTCATATCCTTAGTAACTTCATCCATTGGTACATGAAAAATATCAGAAGCAGTCTTAGTATGAATATCTTTACCATCTTTAAATGCTTGAATTAAATTCTCTGCTTTAGACATATGAGCAAAAATTCTTAACTCAACTTGTGAATAATCGCTAGATAAAAGTTTAGAATGAGAATCAGGTATAAAAGCTGTACGAATCAACTTAGAATATTCACTTCTAGCCGGAATATTTTGTAAATTAGGACTAATACTAGAAAGTCTTCCTGTACGAGTTAATGTCTGCGTAAATATCGTATGAATTCTACCATCTTCTCTAACTTCACTAATTAATCCAACTGCATAATTTGTATATAATTTTGATAAAGTACGATACTCCAAAATCTTATCAACGATAGGATGTACAAAACGAATCTTATCTAAAATATCCTTACTAGTAGAATACTTTCCATCTTTTACTCTCTTAGGATATGGAATCTCTAATGTTTCAAATAAAACTTTAGAAAGTTGTGCTGGAGACATAATATTAAACTTTGTACCAGCAAGTTGATAGATCTCTTCTTCTACTTCATCCATCTTTTTCTTTAACTCATCTTCTACTTTCTCTAAATAAGAAACATCAACCCTAATACCAGTAAGTTCCATATCAGCTAACACTCTAGATAAAGGCATCTCTATATTTTGAAACAACTCTAACTCATCATAATTTTTTAATTCTTCCAATAACTGATTACGAGTATCATAAATAAACTTTGCCTTTTTACAACTAATATCTCTAATCTGTTCTACACTAACTTCTTTTGGCCTTTTTACACTTCCGTATATATCATCATAAAAAGGAATAGAACAATGAAATGCTTGTGCCAAAAAACTAATATCATCTTTTACTACATAATCAAGTAAATAAGCTGCAATCATAGTATCAAAAGTAACATTTTCTAAATCAATACCCAAAGACTTTAATACTACCATATCTTTTTTATAATCATAAGTATATTTAAAACTATCAGAAGAAAACAACTCTTTATGTTTTTCTAATTCTTCTTTGGTCAAGAAATAACTAGAAATACCATCATAAATACCAACACCTAAAACTTCACTCTTACTATAAACTTCTCCTCTTGTTTCTACATAAAAGGAAAAAGTATGTGACGTTAACTCTTCAATAGGAGAAAAATGAAGTTCTTCTTCTTTTTTCTCTTCTACCTCTTCTTCTAAATGATATTTCTTTAATAAAGAATGAAATTCAAACTCTTGCAATAACTCTGTAAAACGTTTGGTATTAATTTTTTGATATTTACAATCTTCTAACGTAAACCCTAAAGGTACTTCACGATAAATAGTTGCTAAATCATAGCTCATATAAGCAGACTCTTTATCATTTACTAATTTTTCTTTGGTCTTTCCAGTCACTTCATCAATATGAAGATATAAATTATCTAAACTTCCAAACTTTGAAAGTAAATTAATAGCTGTCTTCTCCCCAATACCCTTTACTCCTGGAATATGATCACTAGCATCCCCCATCAATGCTTTTAAATCAATCATATGAATAGGTTCTACTTGATAAGTTTTAATAAATTCTTCTTTAGTCATCATAATATGACCAGAAGTCTTAAGTAATTTAACAACAACCTTATCACTAATTAACTGAAGTAAATCTTTATCACTACTAACAATAGTCGCAACAAAATCATTACTTTGATCAACATAAGAAGAAAGAGTTCCTATAATATCATCTGCCTCATAATTATCAATTTCAAAATATTTAATACCCATGGCATCAAGTATTTCTTTTGCTTTTGGAAATTGTAATTTTAACTCCTCAGGCATCTCAACTCTTCCTGCCTTATACTCATCATATTTATCATGTCGAAATGTTTTTCCTTTATCAAATGCAACCATAATATAAGAAGGATTCTCCTCTTGTATAATCTTATTCATCATATTAATAAAACCATACAAAGCATTCGTAGGAAAACCCTTCGAATTTTTCATAATAACACCTTGATAAAAAGTAGCATAAAAACTACGAAACAATAAATTATTACCATCTACTAAAATTATTTTATTCATACTACATCACCTAATATATAGTATATCATAAATCAAAACACTTTACTTGCTTAAATTAATGGAAACACTCATATTACCATTTCTAAGATCACTATCATTCGTATCTAAACGTTCAATCCTTTCTGTAGCTAAAAATAAACATAAAGTAATAAAAGAATAAAGAAGAAATAACCCTAAACCCTCTCTAACAACTTTTTTCATTTTCATACACATCTCTCCTTTCATTTACAAACTTAGTATATATCATACAATTGTTCGTGTCAATACATTTTTAAAACATTT
>CAJLUG010000164.1 GCA_905209745.1 uncultured Mycoplasma sp. | reverse complement strand
GCCTCGTCTCTGCGGCACTTTATGGAATAGGTCATATCCAATGGACTTAGACCATCTCCGCCGTTAGCAAAAGCTACCCTAGGTTATTTTTTCCCTAGGTACGAACACTACAATCATCACAGATTGTGTGAGCATGGACTTTCCTCTAATATAACTATCATAGTATATCAGCGTTTGTCTGTATATTAATTGTCATTATTCTTACTACTATATACCATCTTCTCAAGTTGAGAAAGTCTTCTTAAAATATCAACATTCGTAACTTCAGGAGTATCTACTTGATTACGAGCAACTTCTACACTCATCTTTGAATTACGAAGTTCTTGTTTCAAAGACATAATTTCTCCTAACAAGTCCGCTTTCTCTTTCTCTAAATTATTAATGATATTTAAAAACTGTTCATAATCACTAATAATAATATCAAGAAACTGGTCAACTTCTTTTAAACGGTATCCACGAGTATCAATCTTAAATTCTTTCTCTAAAATATCTTGTGGCATAAGTGTTATCTTATTCTGATACATATTATCACCAATCCCTTACAGTAATATTATGTCATTTTATACCTCGTTTGTCAATTATCTAGCCTCTGTTTTATGAGAGAATAACTGACTTCAATCTTTGCCCTTCTAATCTTACTAGAAAGCCTATTAATTACCTGAATTATTTCAAAATTATTCATAGTATCACCCCTACTATCATACACAAAAATAAAGAGTTTTTCTTCCCTTTCGACAAAACAAGACAAAAAAACAAGAAAGCAAATCATGAATATTAGAAAAATAATGAAAATTATAGAAAAAATATAAAATATATAGTATAATACAAAATAGGTGATGAGATGAACTATCCAAACGGAATCAAGAAGGAACATAAACCATCTCCTATAACATATAGGAACAGAGGAATGTCATTGGAAAGTGATCTAAATGAATCAAATGAATATTACAGAGAAATCGATAAAGCATATATATATAAAAAACCAACCCCAGTAAAGATTGTAAAAGTAAACTATCCATCTCGTGATAAAGCAGTAATAAAAGAAGCCTACTACACAATCCCTTCAACTACGGATTATAACGGTTTATATAAAGGTAAATATATTGATTTTGAAGCGAAAGAAACCAAAAATAAAACAGCTTTCCCTCTAGCTAATATTCACTCACACCAAATAAAACATATAAAAAACATTTATAATCATCAAGGAATTGTATTTATTATTGTAAGATTTACTCATACAAATGAGACTTTTCTTTTACCAGGAGAAACATTTTTAAATTTCTTAGCACAAGAAAAAAGAAAATCAATTCCTTATTCTTTTTTTCAAAAGAACGCATATTTAATAAAGGATGGTTATAAGCCTAGAATCGACTACTTAAGTGTAGTAGATAAACTAATGGAGGTATAAAATGCAAAAGAAAGTAATAAAAAGGAAAAGAAAACCTAAAACTAGTAGTGGTAATACCAAACAGATAAAAACTCCAAAAACCAAGACAAATAAAAATGTATTGATTGTCTGCTGGATTCTTTTTGTAGCATTACTATTACTATGTTACCTACAGTTAGGATTAGTATTTACAATCTTTACTGCGATAGGAATAGGAATTATTGTAGGAGTAGCACAATTATTAAGGAAAGCCAAGAAAGATAAAAAGAAAAAGAAAATAATTAATATCATTTTGATTGTTATTTTAGCTCTAGGTATCCTATGTTTAGCTTTATTTGTAGCATTTTTAGTCTATATTACTGTTAAAGCTCCAGAATTTGATACTTCGAAACTAGACACAAAAGAAATGAGTATTTTATATGATAGTAATGGAGAATCTTATAAAGAAGTTGGAGACGAAAGACGTGAAAAAATCACTTATGAAGATCTACCACAAGTCTTTGTCGATGCCTTAGTCGCAACAGAAGACTCAAGATTCTTCCAACACAACGGTTTTGATGCTCCAAGATTCTTTAAAGCAGCCGTTGGACAATTACTTGGAAACTCAGATGCCGGTGGAGCATCAACCATTTCCATGCAAGTAATAAAAAATTCCTTCACTTCATCACAAGATTCTGGTATTGAAGGAATCATTCGTAAGTTTACCGATATTTATCTAGCTGTATTTAAACTAGAAAAAAATTATACAAAAGAACAAATCATTGAATTCTATGTAAATAACCATGGATTAGGTGGTATGATTTACGGAGTTGAAGAAGCTGCACAAACTTACTTTGGAAAGAGTGCTAGTGACTTAAACTTAAGTGAAGCTGCTCTTCTTGCAGGAATGTTCCAATCGCCTACTTATTATAAACCTGATATATATCCAGAACATGCCGAAGAAAGAAGACAAACAGTACTATACCTAATGGAACGTCACGGCTATATTACAGAAGAACAAGCAGATATTGCTAATAGTATTCCAGTAGAAGACTTATTAGTAAATAATGCCTCTGCTAGTGACCCATACCAAGGATATGCTGATACGGTAGTACAAGAACTTGATGAAAGGTATGGTATTGATATCAACGAAACTCCAGTAGAAGTATATACCAACTTAGATAGAT
>CAJLUG010000163.1 GCA_905209745.1 uncultured Mycoplasma sp. | reverse complement strand
AATATCTCGGATATTGGCTTTATATCCTGGAATTCTTTCTCCTGATGCCGCATATACATCGGTCTGCTCTACTTTCCAGTCAAGACCTGCCTGATTCAATGCTTCTTTAGACCCTAGTACTTCTTCTACTCTGACTCCTAATCCATGCCAGGGTGCCGTTCTTGTATAAAACATACTTTCTACATTTGCTGCCATCTTATTTTCCTCCTTTTCTTCCTGTAATGACAATAATGATAGTTACGATTGATTTAATAATTCCCATTGGATATATCCTCCTTATGGTGATGGAATGTTACTTTTGTTACAGGAAAATGGTGTATTATTATGATTTGAGAATTTACGGATAAAAATAAGACAATAGTTTATGAAGTACAAGAAGTATAAGAAGTTTGTTATAAATCTCATTAACTTGCTACTTGACAGTAAGAAATTAAATTCTTCAAAAATCAGTTGATAATTACACAGAAATTGCGTATAGTTTGAATAAGAGAATTAAGTAATTTTAATTCTAAAAAGCTGGTGAATCTCCACCATTAAGAGAGAACCTGAAAAAGTTGGTAAGTCTCGACCATAACATGAGAACTTAAAAAAGCTGGTGAGTTTCCACCATAAGCGAAAACTCAACAAAAGTAAAGGAGTGAGAGATTGCTCCTTCTTTTTTATATTCTTGCTGGAAGAGAATAAATTTAATATAGTTCATGATTAGATATTTAATTTTCAAATCTCTCCACCCCAGAATGTTCTAAAAGAACAGAGGGGTGGAGAATCAATATAGATACCAAGAAATATAAAAAATCTCCCCGCCCGGATGTTCTTTTAGAACATTCTGGGGTGGAGAGATTTGAAAATATTATCAGTTATTTTTTAGATATCTTTCCGTAAAAGTTGAGATAGCATTCTAATTTCGCTTATTATCTTACCAAAATCAGCCGTATCTTTGAGTTTTAACAGTACTTTTTGTTACCAAAATTGGCCGTATCTTTATTTATTTACAATAGCATCTACGTGTATTGGAACAACACTTCATTTTACAACAGTGTAAAACGAAAGTTGGTTTATGAGTAAAAAAGTAGTTCAATTACTTCCAGTGGTAATATTAATTTCTTTCCCCAAGGATTGATAATGAATCCCTGGCAGAGTTCCCAGCTTTTTAAAGCATCAAATAAATAGTATATCGTATATAATAGTAATAGTGGGAAAATAATAAAAAATTTAGGGTTATTCATTAAAACAACATATAAAAAGTAATAAAGTGTATTGCGGGAATTCTTGACGCTAAAATCTCGATATTGTATAATGATGTATAGGAACACAATATAAAAAACATATAAAAAGTAATACTTATTATATGATGAAGGGAGAGCTTGTATATGAAAGTTATAGCAATCGCCAATCAGAAAGGTGGAGTGGGAAAAACTACTACTACGTATAACTTAGCAGTTGCAAAAGCAATGATTGGTAAAAAGGTACTTATGATTGACCTTGATCCACAGGCTAGTTTGACGATTTGTTGTGGAATGAATCCTGACGATAAGGATTTTGAAAATTACAACATATGTAAATTGTTTGATGGGAAGACAACACCTGCAGAATGTGCTTTCAATGTAGAGAGTACAGGACTGGATAACTTATTTATTGTTCCATCCAATATTGATCTTGCGGTTACAGAGACAAAATTAGTTGTTGGTAGAAATAGTGACGTACAGCTACGGAAGGCAGTATTAACACTGAAGCCGTATTTTGATTATATTTTTATTGATTGTCCACCACAGTTAGGAACACTTCTTATCAATGCTTTAGTGGCTGCGGACGAAGTAATCATTCCTGTAAAAACAGAGTATCTTGCTTATAGAGGATTAAAAGCCTTAATGAGTACAATCAAGGATGTACAGAGTGGAGATGGAGACAGATCATTGAATCCTGATTTGGTACTCACTGGAATTATTGCAACGATGTACAAAAAGAAAATTAATGACAATCAAGATGTATTAGCTATGTTGGAGCAGAAAGCAACAATTTTAGGTGTAGTAAAGGATGCAGCCGATGTTAATAAGGGTATTGTAAAAGGAAGACCAGTTGTATTAACAAACAGAAAAGCACCAACGGCAAAAGAATATGTAGAGATTGCTTTTAAATTATAGTAATACATATTATATACTAAGTAATACCAATATACAATATAAAGAAAGGATGTAATATTGTGGCAAAGAAAACAAGGTTAATAGATACCCTTCAGGAAGAAGAATTGCAAGAGGTCAAAGAGGAGCAAGAAAAGGAAAATTCTAACACTATAAAAAAAGCAGCCGTGGAAAGAATTATTTCGAGAGATGGGGCAAAGGATAAACAAATTTCTGCAAAGGTCAACATGAAAATTTATAGTGCTTTTACTACAATAAATAAATTACAGGGTATTTCAAATAATTCAGCATTGAATATGTTAATTACAAAATATGTAAGGGAAAATAAAGAAATTTTGGAAGAAGATAACTTGTTTTAAAAAGTAGGTAACCTATAGTATATAAAAAGTAATACTTTTTATATGTAAAAATTTTCAAAAACTATT
>CAJLUG010000162.1 GCA_905209745.1 uncultured Mycoplasma sp. | reverse complement strand
TTTGGAGGCTTAAAACAAATTGAAGGAGTAGGACCTAATGGTGAATTTATTATTGACTACTCTGTATATGATGCCTTAAAAGCAGGCTTTAATAAAATAGTTTTTGTAATCAAAGAAGAAAACTATGAAATATTTAAAGAAACAATTGGAAAAAGAGTAGAGCCATATATAAAAACAGAATATGTATTTCAAGATAATAGTAACCTAAAAGAAGAGTATCAAGAAAAATTAAATAAAAGAGTAAAGCCATTAGGAACAGGACATGCGATACTCTGTGCCAAAGAGAAAATAAAAGAACCATTCGCCATTATTAATTCTGATGATTTCTATGGTTATGATGCTTATCTAAAAGCAGCAAACTATCTAGATACCATAAAAGAAAATCATTATGGGTTAATTGCTTATCAGTTAGGAAATACCCTAACACCAAATGGAGAAGCCAAAAGAGGCGTATGTGAAGTAAATGAAAAAAATGAACTAATCAAATTAACAGAAAGTAAAGTAATATTAAATAATGATAAAGTATTAGTAACACCATTAGAAGAAAAAGAATCATTTGAAACTACAAAAGATAATATGACATCGATGAACTTCTTATTATTTACACCAAGTCTATTTCAAATTTTAGAAGAAAGACTAGATATCTTTTTAGAAAGTAATAAAAATAATTTAGATACTTGTGAATTCCTAATACCAATCATCCTAAATGAATTAGTAGAAGAGAAAAAAATCACAGTAGATACCATAAAAACAACAGCGAAATGGTATGGTATGACATATAAAGAAGATAAAGAAATGGTAGTAAATGCAATTAATAAATTAATAGAGGAAGGATATTATCCTAACACTCTATGGAAAAGAGGCTAAGATGAAAGAAAAAACGTTACTAATTTTAGCGGCTGGAATGGGTAGTCGTTTTGGAGGCTTAAAACAAATTGAACCAGTAGGACCCAATAAAGAATTTATTATTGACTATTCCATTTATGATGCCAAAAGAACCGGATTTACAAAAGTAGTTTTTGTCATTAAAGAAGAAAACTACGAAGTATTTAAAGAAACGATTGGAAAAAGAGTAGAGCCATATATAAAGACGGAATATGTATTCCAAGATTACAAACTAGTACCTGAAAAGTATCAAGAAGAAATGCAAGAACGAACCAAACCATTAGGAACAGGACATGCTATACTTTGTGCTAAAGATAAAATCAAAGGTGCTTTTTCTGTTATTAATGCCGATGACTTTTATGGATATGATGGCTATGTCACAACAAGTAAGTATTTAGATACCATCAAAGAAAAAGAATATGGATTAGTAGCTTATCATCTAGGAAATACACTACCTCCAAGTGGAAAAGCGAAAAGAGGAGTTTGCTGGGAAGATGAAGATCACAATTTAGTAAAGTTAACAGAAAGTAAAGTAGAAAAAGAAGATAATGGTATTATGATATCACCATTAGATAACTCCAAACCATTTATAACTAGCAACGATACATTAGTATCACTAAATTTATTTGCTTTTACTAGTGAATTATTTAATTTTTTAGAAGAAGAGTTTTATAAATTTCTAAAACAAAACGAAGATAACTTATCTACTTGTGAATTTCTAATTACAGAAGTATTAAACGATTTAATTAAAAGAAAAGAAATAAAGATGAAAGTATTACATACAACTGCAAGTTGGTATGGACTAACTTATAAAGAAGATGTGGATATTTTAAAAACAGCTTTAAAAGAGATGATAGAAAAAGGAGAATATCCACAAGAGTTGTGGAAAAAATAAAAATATGATATAGTACAAGAAGATAACATATAATGTTATCAATAAATATAAAAGGAGAAAGAATGAAAGAAAATAACGATTTATATCCAAGAATGTTTACCTGGCTTTTTATTGGGTTACTAGTAACGTTTGCAACTGGATATGCACTATCTTTGAATGAAGAGATGATGATATCTCTACTAGCAATAGGAGTATTACCAATTGCGATTGTAGAAATCATCATTGCAATCGTCCTAGCTGCAAGAATAGCAAAGATGAATCCAATGACAACAAAGATTTTATATATACTTTATGCAGTATTAACAGGAATTACCTTTTCAACAATCTTTGTATATTTTGAAATAGGATCTTTAATAAGTGTATTTATTATAACTGCAATTATCTTTGCACTACTTGCTTTCTATGGGTATGTAACAAAAAGAGATTTAACAAAATTAGGAACCATTATCTTTATTGGATTAATTGGTATCATTATAGGTAGTTTACTAAATATGTTCTTATTTAAAAGTGCCACACTAGATCTAGGTATTACAATTATTGGAGTCCTAGTATTCGTAGGATATATTGCTTATGATGTTAACAAAATTAAACATCTAGTACCTTATGTAGGCGAAGATAAAGCAGCAGTATATGGAGCTTTCCAATTATACTTAGACTTTATCAACTTATTCATAAGACTATTACAACTACTAGGAAAAAGAAATGACTAAAAAAGCAACGCCCAAGCGTTGTTTTTTGTTTGTCATAATCTTTTCATAAAGGTACTTACTTTATGATTGTAAAATAACTATTATTTTT
>CAJLUG010000161.1 GCA_905209745.1 uncultured Mycoplasma sp. | reverse complement strand
CACCAAAGAAAATGTTTTTACCAGTATAATTTTTGGATGAATAATCCCCCTCTTCTTCTACATAAGTCATTGTAGATTGTGAAACATCAGCACTACCACCGATCGTTGTTGGATAATGTTTAATTAATGATGAGATGATCTTGCCAGAAGTTACTCTAGGGGATTCTATTTTTTCTTCTGGAGCATCGTAGATAATATCTTTCATATCGAATGGTTTTTCTTTGGTCATAAAACTTTCTAATTCTTGTTTTACATCTTCTTCTAGATTATCTACTATTTTATTAAACTTAGTTACTAGGTTCTTACAACGATTATTTATAAATTGTTGGAAGTCATCCATAGTAATTTGAGATATGGTAAATGGTATATCTCTGATTTGCATTTTTTCTTTCATTTGACTAATGTCATCATCATCTAATGGTTTTCCATGAACTTTATTTGTTCCTTCTAGTTTAGAGTATTTTCCAATGGTAGTTTTTACTTCAATTAATGTTGGTTTTTCTGTTTGTTCTTTCGCATCAGCAATTGCTTTGGTGATTGCTTCTATATTATTTCCATCGTTTACTGTGATTACATTCCAACCTTGAGAGGTAAAACGCATGGTGATATCTTCTGTGAATGTTTTCTCAGTAGGACCATCTAAGGTCATATTATTAGAATCGTATAAAACAATTAGTTTATTTAATTTTAATGTTCCAGCAAGAGAAGATGCTTCATAGGTAATTCCTTCCATTAAGTCTCCATCTCCAGCTAAAACATACGTATAGAAGTTCATTACTTCTTTTTTACCTTTATTAAATCTTGCCTCTAGATTTTTTTCTGCCATCGCAATTCCAACTGCCGTAGCGAAACCTTGTCCTAGAGGTCCTGTTGTCATTTCTACCCCTGGTGTTACTTTGTATTCTGGATGTCCAGGTGTAATAGAATCTATTTGTCTAAAGTCTTTTAAATCGTCTAATGTAATGTCATATCCTGCCATATAAAGGGTTGCATATAGTAATGCAGAACCATGACCTGCTGATAATATAAAACGATCTCTATTAAAAAAATCTGGGTTCTTTGGGTCTATGTTTAAATGATGAGCAAATAAACTATACATGATAGGTGCAGCTCCTAAAACAATACCAGGATGTCCAGAGTTTGCTTCATGTATCATATCTATACCAAGAGATCTAATTTGATCTACAATCTTCTCCTCGTTTATTTCCGTTTCCTCTCTTTTAGGGTTTAACACAAATATCACTCCTCAATATGTATTATATCAGATAATTCCTAACAAAGTAAAATAATTGTCTTTCCTTTATAAATATTTTTTGTTGTTTTCTATAATAATATTAGGGTTTTTTTGATAAATCAATTTCTTTTGTAATACTAAATTATTCTCTTTATCATAAGATAAATATATTTTTTCTTCTTTAAAGTTACGATCAATCAAACCAAAATCTTCTAGTACTTTATCATATATTTTATTTACGGTTAACATTTCTGTGATATCTTCTTTGGATAAAGTTTTTTCTGTCGTTAATATCTCCATCATTGTTTTATATTCTTTTTCTTTAGCTTTTTGAGCTAGTTGTCTTCTTCTTTTTAATTTTTGTGTTCTTTCACTATTATTGGTATATCCATATGGATTTGAAAGATTTGTTATTATATTTAATTCTTTTTTTATATGATTTAGAGTCTTTACTTTTTCTTCTTCTTCAATTTTTGTTGTTTGATATAGTTTTATTGTGTTGCTTTTTAATTCTAACACTTTTGTTTTGGTATCATTTTGATTGATTGTTGCGATATAGCCTTGTTTTTTTAGTTTTATATTTACTCCAGATTCATTTTTTAAAAGTCCTAGTGTCTTTTCATATAAATTAAAGCTGGCGATTTCGCGGTATATTGAAAATTTAGATAATTCTTTTCTTTCTTCTTTGGTTATGGTATCTCTTATTATTGAGTCTTCTAATTCTATTAAGGAGTATAAGTAATTTATAATACGTTTTACAAAAATGCAATCATAATCATAAGCATGTAAATCTTTTTTTAATTCTTCTTTGGTTTTGTTCATCTTACAATAATCTCCTTTCGGTAGTAAAAATTATAACATATTATCGTTGAAATTTAAAACAAAAACCAAAAAAAGACGATTTCTCGTCTTTTAAGCACTGGCGATTGTAACAGTTCCAGTTTTACCTACATCACGAAGACGTGTTTCTATCCAGGTTTTTGCCGTTGAATTTTTTACAATAATTTTGATACCATTTGTAATATTAGCAAACATTCCAGAATAACTTGTTGTGTTAAAAGTTGCGTTGCGCATATCTAGACTAGTTAAGTCATAGCATTCAAAAAACATATTACTCATATTTGTAACATTGCTTGTATTAAAACTACTTAAATTTAAACTTGTTATACTGTTACATCGATAAAACATATTCTGCATATTCGTTACCTTACTTGTATTAAAACTACTTAGGTTAATGCTTGGCAAATTGCTACAGTAAGCAAACATATCACTCATGTTTGTAACATTGCTTGTATTAAAACTACTAACATTTAAATTAGTAATTCTACTACAATTGCTAAACATCTGACTCATGTTTGTCACTTGACTTGTAACAAAGT
>CAJLUG010000160.1 GCA_905209745.1 uncultured Mycoplasma sp. | reverse complement strand
ATACAATACATTTTCCAAATATCTATGGCATTTTACAGAAGAAAAAATTATATATGAATATAATAAAACAACTTCATCATTATCAGATGAAATATCAAAAGACTTATATAAACGTGGAATGCGTTTTGTAGGTAGTACAATTATTTATTCTTATTTACAAGCGATAGGAATCATTAATTCTCATGAACCAGGGTGTTTTTGCTATAGAAAGTAAATATTTAGAAGAGTATAAAAAAGAGGTAAGTTATGATAAAAGCAATTGTTTATCAAAGTAAAACAGGACATACCAAAGAGTATGCGGAAAGTTTAAGTAAAGAGTTAAAAATACCATGCTATTCAGTACAGTATGGCAAAGAAAAAATAAATAAAAAAGATAAAATAATCTATTTATCCTGGATACGAGCGACTACTATAGTAGGATACAAAAAGATAAACAAGAAATACAAAATAGTAACAATAGGAGCAGTAGGAGCCTATCCAAAGAGTAATGAATATACAAAACAACTAAAAGAATATAATCATATAACACAAGAACTATTTTATTTACGTGGTGGAATTAACTATGAAAAATTAAATAAATTCTATCAAAAGATATTAAAACTAGTAGGAAAAGCAATTACTCTAGAAAATCCTAGAGATAAAGAAATGTCTCGTTTATTTGAAAAAGGTGGAAACTTTGTAAATTCCAAACAACTAAAACCTCTAGTAGAATATATAAAAGAAACGATGTGATGAAAATGAAATTTCTAGGAAGCAAAACAATAGAAACAAATAGACTAATTTTACGAGCAACCGAGGAAGAAGATTTAAAACCTATCTGGGAAATACTTTGTATGCCGGAAGTAAATAAGTATTATTTAACATGCAAACTATCTTTTGACTGGGAAAAAGAAAAACCTTGGCAAAATAAAAAATTACAAGAAGCAAAAAATAAGGATAAGTTTCAATGGAGTATTATTTTAAAAAACAAAAATGAATGTATAGGTCAAATTAGTGTGCATGAAGCCCATGATGAAGACAAAGAAATTACAGACAAATCCATTAGAGGGATTGGTTGGTTTATTAATCCAAAGTATCAAAGACAAGGACTTGCTTATGAGGCAACTTCAGCAATTCTAGAGTATATGTTTAATGAGGTGGAAATTGAAGAAACTCTACAACAGGTTCAACTACGTATGTATCAGGATATTATAAAAATTGGGAGATAGAAGTAAATAGAAATAACAAGAAGGAATATTGGATAATTTCTAACCATGCTTATAAGATTAATCATGATAAAAACTGGTTTTTAAGTTCTAAATTATACTCCGCAAAAGAAGCCTTGGCTCTAGAACTCATGAATATTTCCGAAGAAATTGTTGCTGAAAAATTTAAAGAAGAAATAATAAGTGACTTATATTCAGAAAAAGAAGTAGAATGTTTTGATGTCACTTTAATGTATCATGGAGGAAATCCTGAACCAAACTTTTATAATGAGTTATATCAACAAGGCTGGTTTACTGCAGATAAAGTAAATGTAAAAGAATATTTAGAAACAGACTTGTATGACTTTTACTTATATATTAGAATATTTGATTATAGATTAGAAACATTAACAGAAGAAGAACAACAAAACCTACTAGCAACAAGAGAAAAGTTAGAACAAAGATTATTAGAAAAATATGGAGATAATGCATCATTTGAAATATATTTTGCAGATGGAAATAAATCAGAATATGAAGATGGAAAAAAGGTAGAAGAATAAAGAAAGTTGGTGACAACATGAAAGGCAAAAATATGTATCTAGCTTTTGGTAGTGAAGTAATTTATGACGATGCCGAATTTAGTATTGAAGAAAAAGATAAAGTCGGAGTGGTCGGAGTAAATGGTGCTGGAAAGACTACCTTATTTAAGATTATTCTAAAAGAAGAACGGCTAGATGAGGGGAAAGTAACCATCAACAACAAAAAAATTGGATATCTTCCACAAGAGATTAGTTTTGAAGATAAAGAAATGAATGTACTAGACTATCTCTACAGTGCAAGACCAATTGGAAAACTAGAAAAAGAATTAAATAACATCTATGAAAAATTACCAAATGTAGAAAATAAAGAACAAACAAAATTATTAAGACAAGCAGAAAAAATCCAAAATGAGTTAGATAGTCTTCATCAATATACTGCAGAAGATGAACTTTTATCTTTAATAGAAAATATGAAAATAGAAAGTGAATTATTAGAGATGAAAGTAGGAGATTTATCCGGAGGTCAAAAATCAAAAGTAGCTTTCGCAAGACTTCTTTTTTCTCTTTCTGATATCTTACTTCTAGATGAGCCAACCAATCACTTAGATATGAAAACCAAAGATTTTGTTACAGACTACTTAAAAAATTATCATGGTATGATTTTAGTAATAAGTCATGATATTGATTTTTTAAATGAAATAATTACGAAAACTATGTTCATCAACAAGGTAACGCATAAAATTAAAGTTTATAAAGGAAATTATAAAGAATTCAAAAGATTATATGCTGATGAAATGATGCAAAAAGAGTTAAGAATTAAGGAACAAGAACGTGAAATAAAACACCTACAAGAAGTTGTAAAAAAAGCAGAACAAGCATCTGCAACCAATCACAAACTAAAGAAAATGGGACAGTCAAGAAAAAAACTATTAGAGAAAAAATTAGATGAATTAGAAACA
>CAJLUG010000159.1 GCA_905209745.1 uncultured Mycoplasma sp. | reverse complement strand
TATTGGTACTGAGTAATTTGATTTGGTGTATCAACGTTTGGATATCCATCGGTTAAAAATAATACAATCATCTCTCTACCAGACTCTTTTTGATAATCTTGTAGAATGCTATCTACATTCACTAATGCCTGATAATAATTTGTATTGCCAGTTACTTGTAGATTATCTATTTCATTTATTAATTGCTCTTCATCATTCGTTAACTCTGATACAATTCTTGACTCTGTATCAAATGTAATTAAAGCTGCACGATTATTTTGATTAGATAACAAACTACTAATTAATTCTTTGGAATCACTTTTTACTCTCTCTAATTTCTCACCTGACATGGAACCTGAAATATCTAATACAAAGATAATGTCAGTATATTGATTATTCATCATAAGAGATGTATTTACATCTAGAGTTACTTCCGCTTCCCCATAGCCTGTCCAATATCCAGACTTTGTTACTTGCCAGGATCCTTCTTCGCCGGATGCGAAGTCGGTGTTTTCAGAAGTTATCACAATACTCCTTACAGGCTCTACTGCGGCGAAAGCATAACTAATAGAAAATACACCTAAACATATAACAAAAACAAGTAGTGCGATACACTCTTTTTTATACTTTTTTAAAAACTCTTGAAGTTTAGTCATAATCCCACTCCCAATAATTTCCATATCTTCTCTAGACCTTATAAAATATATGTGTTACAATCATAAAGGTAGTTACTTTATGATTGCTAAATTCTCATAAATTCTACTGTTTATCATACTAAATATACTATATTTTAGGTATTTTTACAATGAAAAGTACGTATTATAGAAAATATTTATATAAATTTCACTAGTTTTAAGACTTATTCTTAGTCAAATTTTTAGTCAATTTAATTCGTATGAAAAAAGATATTTTTTCCTTAGAATATATGAGTCGAAAAATTATTTCAAATAGTATATTTTTTTAAAATAATTAGTCAAATTTTTGGTCAAATACCATATAACTATTGAAATATAACGAATAATCATAAAGTAACTACCTTTATGAAAATCATTATATCTACAAAAAAAGGAAAAAAATGTAGAATTTTAATACAAGATAAAAATATCTTAATCTAAAACAATAGGAGTCGTTTTTATATTATTTGTTATAATTTCAACATTTTATTTGACTTCTACCCTGTTTTATGGTAAAGTTATAAAGCAGAAAGAAAAAGAGCAAAGGAGGAAGAATATGGCAACTAACGTATCAAATAGAAAAGGAAATGTTAAGAACTTAAGATCACATTCTTTAAGAGCTACAAAAAAGAGACAAAAATTAAATTTACAAGTTGTAAGACTTGAAGACGGAACAAGAGTTAGAATCTCTACAAAAGAAAAAAGAGAATTATTAAAAAATGCAAAGGCTGCTTAATCGCAGTTCTTTTTTTTGCCAAAAAAAGAAAACATCCTAAGATGTTTATTGACAAGTAAATCCTTGTTGTGTAAGTCTTGTAGTAATTGTATCTTTAGTATCTTGATTACTAAACTCAACATTAGCAAATACATTACTAGTATGAAGTGCAGTTAATGTTTGAGGATTAAAACTTGCAAAATCAACGGTAAGTTTTGCTGTATAACCATCCACAACATTAGGTGTTGTACTAGCTGTTGGTGTAGTTTCAAGTGTATATCCAGCAATAACTGTTTGTTTTAAATTAGCAAGTGCTGTATCTAAACTAACAATACTAGCAGGTGTTGCACTAACTGGTGTAGTAACTGAAATCGTTGCGGTCTTTTCAAAACTTGCTAAAGTATTAGTCTCTGAAAAATTAAAAGTATAATTAGTAACAGTAGTTGTTGCCTCTGCTTCATTCATCTGATTAATAGAACAAGTTAACGTATTTTGAAGAGCAGTTGCAGTACTACTTACCTCTTTTTCTTCTTCCTGACGTTGTTCTGTAACATTATCCTTTTTAGTTGACGAATCATCCATCATAGATTGAATTCCAGGATAAGATACTCCTAACGAAATAGATAAAAGTCCCAATACTGCAAAAAATACTGCAGGCTTCTTACTTGTTCTTTTTTCATACTTTGCAGCATTTTCTAATTCTTGTATATTTAAAACTTGAGTTCTAGTTAATTCTTCTAATTCTTGTTTTGATTTTTTACGACGTCCCATTGAAATCACCCTCTACTATTATCATTATAGTAGAGTTCCTAAAAAATAGCAAACAAAAATAGCTATTTCTAGCTACTTTTTAATTACTTTTCTTATTTTTAGCATCAAACTTCTTACGTTCTTCAGTATTTAAAATCTTTTTTCTAAGACGAATAAAGTTTGGAGTAACTTCTACTAACTCATCAGAATTAATATAGTCAAGTGCATATTCTAAAGTAATTGGACGAGGTCTTTTTAATACAACAGTATGATCACTTCCTGCAGCACGAGTATTTGTTAACTGTTTTCCTTTAACAACATTAACAGCTAAATCATTATCACGATTACATTCACCAACAATCATACCCTCATATACTTCCGTACCAGGTTCAATAAACATAATACCACGATCTTCCAAATTACCAATAGAGTATGCTGTAGCAGATCCATTTTCCATAGAAACTAAAACACCAAGTTTTCTCTCTCCTACTTCTACATTTTCATATGGCATATACTCTTTAAATGTATGAGACATAATACCATAACCTTTAGTTAAAGTCATAAAATCAGTAGAAAAACCAATTAATCCACGAGAAGGAATGGTATATAAA
>CAJLUG010000158.1 GCA_905209745.1 uncultured Mycoplasma sp. | reverse complement strand
AAAGATAGTATTAATATCAGTATTAGCAGCAGCTCTAACAACTTCAGCAGCTTGTTCAGCTTCGAATAATGTCAAGTTAACTCCACCAGTAATATTGATGATAGCATCTGTTGCACCATCGATAGAAGTTTCCAAAAGTGGAGAAGATACTGCTTGTTTTGCAGCTTCAATTGCTCTATCTTCACCCATACCAATACCAATACCGATAATAGCATGTCCACTATTTTCCATAACAGCTTTAACATCTGCAAAATCCAAGTTAACAAGTCCAACAACAGCAATCAAATCAGAAATAGATTGTACACCTCTACGTAGTACATTATCAACTTCCTTAAATGCTTCTAACATTGGTGTAGTTTTATCAATAATTTCTCTTAAACGGTCATTTGGAATAACAATCAGTGTATCAACATGAGGTCTTAACTCTTCAATACCTTTTAAAGCATTCTCCATTCTTCTCTTACCTTCAAAAGAAAATGGTTTTGTAACGATTGCGACAGTAAGAGCACCCAATCCTTGAGCAATCTCTGCAACAATAGGAGCTGCACCTGTACCAGTACCTCCACCCATTCCACAAGTGATAAATACCATATCAGCACCTGAAAGTGCATCTTCTATTTCTTTCTTAGACTCAACAGCAGCCTCTTTTCCAATTTCTGGTTTTGCTCCTGCTCCAAGTCCATCTGTTAAAGATGCTCCAATTTGAATCTTTACATCTGCTTTAGAAGAATTTAATACTTGTAAATCAGTATTAGCAGCAATAAATTCAACACCCTTAACACCAGATTCTACCATTCGGTTAACAGCATTTCCTCCACCGCCACCTAAACCAATGACCTTAATTTTTGCTAATTGATCCATTTCTAATCCGCCTATCATACCTAGTCCTCCTTAATTATCAAAAAAATGTCCAAACACTTTACTTAATATATTTTCATTATTCATCGTCTTTGTATCAGGAGAAGTTAACACTTCCATATCACTATTAGAAACCATAGTTACTTCTTTACCTCTTAAAGACATCTTATCATCATAATATTGTATTGTTCCATAAACACTACTATATCTATTATGTCTTAGTCCCATCGTATGAATATTACATACCCTAGCTTTTATTCCAAACACACTATCAACTGCATATTGAAAACCAGCTAACTCACTAAGACCGCCTGTAACTATTATATAACGTATTTCTCGTTTTGTTAAGTTTTTTATTTCTTTTTTTGCTAAATTAAGTATTTCAACAACTCTCGCTTCAACAACTTTAGAAATACCTACTTGAGAAATCTCTTTTTCTTCATTTCCTACTTGAATAAGGATAGTATCATTACTATCTGCATAAGATTCCATACTAACTGCAAACTGTTCTTTAATCCGCCTAGCATCTTCTCTTTTCATCTTAAAAATATAAGAAATATCTTTATCAACATTACGACTTCCTACTGGAATAACACCATTTTTAATCTGTATTCCTTTATTAAAAATAGAAATATTACTACTCTCTTCTCCAATATTAATAATAGCTCCTACTTCTTTTTGAATTCGTTCATTTCTCGCTGCATAATAATCTCCAGTAGAAGTAAAAGTAATATCTACGGCATCTAATCCACTTAGTTTTAATACTTCTAAAAGTCGGTACAATGGTTCTTTTGGAACCGTAGATAATACGAGTTTCACTTCTAACATTACTCCAGGCATTCCTTTAGGATCATGAATATTTTCTCTTTCATCAACACTAAATCCAATAGGAACAGCAGTAACAATCTCTCTATCTTCACTAACTCTACCAACCAAAGCATCCTTTAATACTCTAGATACATCTTCTCCTGTAATCTCTCTAGGATTAATCACCTCGACAGAGCCAACCGCAATATCCATATCACAAAACTCTGGTGAAACAGCAGCAATCACTTTAATAATCTTAATTCCCAACATATCATTTACTTTCTTTAAAGCACTTTTTACGCTAGAAACACAAGATTTAATATCGACAACCTGTCCACGAGATACTCCAAGAGATGGACTATGAACAGATGCTAAAACATGAAACTTGTCTTCTACTTTTTCCAAGACAACAATCTTTACACTATCACTACCTATTTCAATTCCTGCATATACTTGGTTCATGAAAGCATCTCCTTATCCTAAAATCATTATACTATAAAAGAAAAAAAAGGAAAAGAGTTTTTTAGTTAGAACTACTCTAATACATATACATCATATAAACCCAAATCCTTAATCTTCTTACCTTTAGTTAATACATATTTTATCACATTCTGATCTGTCTGCCTATACCCACCATACTCATTCGGATTAACCAAAAACAACACATCTTTAGACTCTTTAACAACATCTAATAAATACTCTCCCCCATGATATCCTAAATTCCCCTGATTAATTAAATCAACATAAGAAATATCCATGTCTGTAATTAATTTAAAATAATAACCATCAGAATTAATAAACATAATCTTCTTATCTTTATTCTTTTCTAAATAATGTAACACATCCTTCGTAAAACGATAATTATAAGGATTAATATATCGATACTCAAAATGATTAATATCATTTGGATAATTAGAAAAACTAAAATGATTATTATAAGCATTCAAGACCGCAAGTACCAAAACACTAATAATACTAAATGGTGCATAATGAATATATTGTTTTTTTATCTTTTTACAAATGACTAACAGAAAAGCTAAAAAAGCAATAAAGAAATGATAAACATCAACAATAGGAAT
>CAJLUG010000157.1 GCA_905209745.1 uncultured Mycoplasma sp. | reverse complement strand
TGTGCTCTTCCGATCTTTTTAGTTTATCATAAATTTAGAAAAAGGAAAATATTAGTCAAATATCTTTAGATTTTTGCATACATTACTTTAGGAGGTAGTTATGTCTAATTATAGAGAAATTGTAACTAAAGCTGTGATTGCCAAGGGTAAAAAGTTGTTTTCTTCTAATCATACTGTTTCTGTTACTAATCATCCATCTACTATTTTAGGGTGCTGGGTTATCAATCATAATTTTAGAGGAAATAAGGTAGGGGATCAGGTCTTAATTGAAGGAAGTTATGATGTTAATATCTGGTATTCTTATGATAATGATTCTAAGACAGATGTTATTAAAGAGACAAATCATTATCAAGAGACTGTACGTATGAGAAATCATGATAGTGATGTTGATCAAGAAGATATTATTGTACGTAGTCTTAAACAACCTACTTGTTCTAATATAGAGATTGATGGTAATAGTATTTTATATACTATTGAAAAAGAACTTGGTATTGAATTAGTTGGAGATGTAAAAGTTAAAATAGAAGCAGATGATACGGAAGATCCTTGGGATGAAATTGTAGATGAGTCTTCTACAGATACAGATCAAACGATTGATGATAGTATTACTGATGATTTTATTCAGGATAATACGATTTAGATAGTCATAGTACTATCTTTTTTCTTTTTATCGTGTTATAGTGTAAGTATGGAGAGTGTTGATATGGAGAAAAATAAGGCGGTAATTATTTCTACCATTGTTGTACTCGGTGTTGTTTGTTTTATCTTTTGGATATTTTTTGGAGTAATATCTTATCGTAGGGCCATATATTCTTTTGAGAGTGTTGGCAATAGTTGTGGAAGAGATCGATATGAATTATATGATGAAAAAGATGGTGTAAGGTATTTTGTTGCTTGTTTTGATGAGGTTAATGTCATCGAAGAAAGGTTTATATTTAAGTATCGTTATCCCTTGACAAAGTATATAGATAATGGTACATTGTTAGGTATCCTACAGAAGACAGATATTTATAAGTGGGCCTATGATGATATTATACAAACTGATTATAGTGTTAATACTTATCCAGAAGAAAATAGTAATTTATTAATTACTAAGTGTCAGGTAGGAGAATATATTGACTATTATATACATAAAAGTCAGAGTAATACGTTTTGTCGTTATTTGTACCAGTAAAATGGTACTTTTTAATTTTAGAAAGGGAAGGTGTAATGAGAGATTTAGAATTAGATTTAGAACTTGCAGAATTAAAAATAGCTGATTTAGATAATGAGTACAGGAAATTATATCAGAATAGTAATGAGCCATTAGAACATATTTTATCTAATTTTAATTTTCGTGATAAAAAAATACTTAGTGTATTAGCTTCTAGTGATCAACTGTTTTCCTTTTATGCTTTAGGGGCAACAGATGTAGATACTTTTGATTGTAATCCTCTAGCAGAATATTACTATTATTTACGTAAATGTTGTTTAGACCAACGTGGTACTTTAGAACCATACTTATATAGTAATCAAGAATTGCTTTCTATGATTGTTGAGGAGAAGTATAGTGACTTTTTACAGTTTTGGAAAGAATTGTTAGAGAGGTATCCTGATTTAATGAATAGTCCGTTGTTTTATCCAAGAACAACTACTTCTTATCGTCCTTTTGATGGTAAAGAAGAAGAATTAGAGTTACCAGAAGAGGTTTCTTTTACTTGTCAAAATATTTTTAAACCAATTGTTTCTTACGAGAAATATGATGTTATTTACTTATCTAATGTCTTAGATCAAGGTAAAGATAATTCTTTGAAGTTACGTGTTTGTAGAGATAATTTAAATGCTTTACTTTGTTCTTCTGGTATTGTAATTTGTACTAATTTAGGAAGTGGAAGACACTCGTTAGAAAAAAATATATTTTCTGATTGTTTTTTGTTTTTTGAAGGAAAAGAAGAATATAATAGTGTAACACAAAAAATAGATAGCCCTTACTATGTATATCAGAAAAAATGATGTTGTCATTTTAAAATTTTAGGACTATAATACTATGTACAACGAAGGAGGGTATATTGTGAATAAAGAGTTGTTAAAGAGGTACTTAGAGATTGCTAATCGTTATGATGGAGAGTTCAGTTTAGAAGAGTTTTTACTTTATACTACATATAAAGTACAAGATATTTTTTCTTTAGATGATGAGAAGACTGAAGAGTTTTATCAAGTATTTAGTGAAAGAGTAGCTAGAGATATTTTAGATGATAATTATGATACTTGTATTAGAATGAATGGTCATTCTTATTATGCAGTACATAATGCAGATAAGTATGTTTCTGCTAATGTTACTGGACCACTAAGAGAGATTGGTTATCCTACGGATGCTCGTGGTAGAATTTTTATGCCTGAGGGAAAAAGTTTAGGAGATGGTATTGGTGTTATTAATAATGATCATACCAAACAAGAGGCACTAAAAATTATGGGACAGCAAGTAAAAGTATACACAAAATAGTGTTAACAAAAAAGTGTTGACAGACATATTCTTGTGTAGTATACTAGATACGTATTTAGAAATGGAGGAGAAATTATGGCAGTTAAGATTAGATTAACAAGAATGGGTGCTAAAAAGAAACCTAGTTATCGTATTGTCGCAACTGATTCTAGACGTCCTAGAGATGGACAATATATTGAATTAATTGGTACTTATGCACCTGTTGGTGAATGTAAAGTTAATATCAATGAAGAAGTAGCTTTAAAATGGCTTAATAATGGAGCTATT
>CAJLUG010000156.1 GCA_905209745.1 uncultured Mycoplasma sp. | reverse complement strand
CACTAAACATGATACTTTCAAAGATAAATTGTTTGTCTTCGTTAAAGACAAATTCCATTGGATCTGTAAATCCTAAGGATTTAGACATATAACATAAGATATATTTTAATTCTTCTGTAGTTTCCATAGATTGTAAGAAATGATATAAGTATAAATATGTGTTATATGTTGTTTTTGTTTTGTCGGTTGCGAGTTTTTCTTTTAATAGATTAATGATTTCAGATAATAATTCTTGTTCTTTTTTATTAAAACCTTTTAAGTCAGCAATTACTTCTTTATTGGAAGAGTCTTTTACGCCTTCTTTTAATCTATTTTCTACTTCAATGATATATTCTCCATTGATTTTTAGATCTTTTATTTGATCCATACTTTCTATATTTAATAAACTAAGTAATTTAGCAGATTTTTCTTTTGGCCAGTCAGCTAAATTTTCAATGGCTAAATAGTTATATAGCATTTGTCTTGATACTCCTAAATACTTAGCTAATCTTACTTTACTTATTCCTAGTTCTGTTAATAGTACATTTAATTCTTTCATGTTTTTTTTACCCTCCTAATATAATTATAGACAACTATTAATTAATAATCAAGTGTAAATTGACACATTTTTTCTATTAGGATTTTGTCTAGTTTACTTTTCTATATATCCTCCGCCAATACAGACTTTGTTTTTATCATAAAATGCAATTAATTGACCAGGAGTAATCGCACGTTCTTTATTTTCGAATGTTACTACTAGATTGTTGTTTTCTTCTTTTATATTCAGTACTTTTTCTAGTTTTGCTCTGGAACGGATTTTAGCATATATTTCTTTTTCTTTAAAAAACTCTTCTTTTTCTATTAAATAGTTCATGTTGGTTGCGGTTAATGTTTTATGATATAGTTCATCATTACTACCTACAATTACTTCATTTTTATCTACATTTATTTCTAATACGTATAAAGGCTCTTTATAGGCTATATTTAGGCCTTTTCTTTGACCAATAGTATAATTATAGATTCCGTTGTGTTTGCCTAATACAGTACCGTCTTTTAGGGTAATATTTCCTGATTTTGTTTTAATCTTATTTTTTAAGAAACTTTTATAATCATCGTTTGGTATAAAACATATTTCTTGACTATCTTTTTTCTTACTTACTTCTAAGTTGTAATTTGAAGCAATATTTCTTACTTCTTCTTTTGTTTTATATTTATTTAGAGGAAATAGTATATGTGGTAGAACTTCTTTTTTTATTTGGCATAAAAAGTAGGATTGATCTTTTGATTCAACATCACTCATTACTAAATGATTATTTTCTACTTTTGCATAATGACCAGTTGCGATATAGTTAATTCCTCTTTTTTTGGCTTCTTCTAGAAATAGACCAAACTTAAACTTTCTATTACAGTTTACACATGGATTTGGTGTTTTACCTTCCTTATAACTTTTAATAAAATCGTCTATTATTTGTTCTTTAAACTCTTTTCTTAAGTCTATTACAATATGTTCCATTTTAATTAGTTCACATATCTTTTTAGCATCTTTTATTGCATCTTTTGTTTTGTCATCATCTAATAGTTGCATTGTTGCGCCAATTACTTCATAACCTTCTTCTTTTAAAAGTAGGGCCGCAACAGAAGAGTCTACTCCCCCACTCATCCCAATTAATACTTTTTCTTTCATTTCATTACACCTTCAATTCTAATTTATTATACCTTAAAATTTAAAAAATAGCTAACACTATTTCGTGTTAGCTATTGAGTTTAATTTTAAGTTGATGCAATCGTAACAGTTCCAGCTCTACCTACATCACTAAGTCTTGCTTCTATCCATGTCTTCGCCGTTTCATCTTTTACAATGATAGAAATACCGTTTAAAACAGAATAAAACATAGATGAATAATCAGTTGCATTAAATGTTGCATTACGCATGTCTAAGTTTTTAAGATTGTTACAACTATAAAACATTTCTCGCATAGCTGTTACCCCACTTGTATCAAAACTACTCAGATTCAAACTAGTTAATTTATAACAATAAGAAAACATACAATTCAAATACTTAACATTACTAGTATCAAAGCTACTCAAATCTAGACTAATCAAACCGTCACAATTAGAAAACATATAACTCATACTTGTTACTTTACTTGTATCAAAATTGCTCACGTCTAGACTTATTAAAGAGTGATTACCAGAAAACATATAATTCATACTTGTTACTTGACTAGTATCAAAATTACTTACATCTATGCTTGTAAGACTGCGACAAAAAGAAAACATATAACTCATATTCGTTACTTGACTCGTATCAAAATGGCTTACATCCAAACTTGTAAGACTGCGACAATAAGAAAACATAGAAGACATATTTGTTACTTGACTTGTATTAAAGTTACTTACATTTAAACTAGTTAGACTGCGACAATAAGAAAACATATAACTCATATTTGTGACGTTTAAGGTATCAAAATTGCTTACATCCAAACTTGTAAGACTGCGACAAGAAGAAAACATAAAACTCATATCTGTTACTTGACTCGTATCAAATTCACTTACATCTAGATTTGTGAGACTTCTACAATAATCAAACATAGAACTCATATCTGTTACTTTGCTTGTTTTAAAAGAAAACTCTAATGTATTTAAATTACCACAATTTTGAAACATCTCACTCATATCCGTCACTTTACTTGTATCAAAATTATTAATATTGAGTGTTACTAAAGCATCACAAGATTCAAACATAGAACTCATATCCGTTACTTGACTTGTATTAAAGTTACTTAA
>CAJLUG010000155.1 GCA_905209745.1 uncultured Mycoplasma sp. | reverse complement strand
ATACCAAGAACTGCACCAGCTAGATAATTTCCTTCTTCATCGACTTTCGCAATCGAAATATCACTCTTTGTATTAGGAAAACGAATCGTAATCTTACTACTCATCGTATTAGAAATCGTAAATGGCATCACTGTTTCACTTAAACTATACCCATCAGGAGCACTAATTTCTTCTACCCTATAATTACCAGGTAAAAGTCCAGAAATAGAATAAGATTCTGTAGTAGAGACCCACTCTTTAATTACTGACCCTGTATCAGCATTAATAACTCTTAATGTTGCCCCGGCCAAAGCTTCACCACTATCACCATCGACTTTAATAATCTCTACTTCATTTTTAACATCTTCCATCACAACAGAAAGTGATGTCGTATCTTCCTTAACTTCAAACGAAACAGGTTCAGTATTTAAATAATATCCATCTGGTGCTTTTACTTCGACTGCTCTATAACGTCCCACTGCTAAAGTAGGTAACGTCGTAGGACTATTACCAGAAGTAAAGCGATAAACTTCTTCTCCACTCTCATCTAAAATTTGTATTTCAGCACCAAGAAGACGTTCTTTTGTCTCTTTATCAACTTTTTCTATTTCCATATGAATAGGACTATTTTCTAAACTAACAGAAACACTAAGACGACTCGTATCAATAACAAAACTCTGTGTATTTCCACTAACAAGATATCCATCAGGAGCACTAACTTCTGTAATAGTATAACGTCCTGGTAATAAATTACTAATTCGATGAAGACTACCATCAGTAGTAAAACGCTCTACCAAACTGTGATTAATATCTCTTCGAACTTCAATTACCGCACCAGCAAGATACGAAGAATTACTAGAATCAATCTTAGATATTTCTAAACTTCCCGTAGGAATAGATACAGTAGTTGCTAAATCAGAAGTTTTATCAACCAAAGTAATTAAAGATGAAATTGCCTGTTGCATATCAGGAGTATCTGCAGGTGGTAAATATTGATAAGCTTCATACTCTTGATAATTCATAATAACTTTTACTTCTAAATCCAAATCTGTAGTAGTTAAACTAGCAAGAGGGATTTGTAAGAAAAACTCTTCTTCAGAAGAAATAGCTTGATTAATAACATTACCATTACTATCTAACACCTTAACACCAGCCATATCTACCGCTACTTCATAAGTAAATTCGGATAAATTACTAGTAACAGAAATCAAATCAGTCTCTAAATACTCTCCCGTAGAGTCTAAGTGAAAATCACTAGAAGTAATCGAAAACTCCAGCTTAACATCTTGATAATTTTCTTTCGCATTGATAGCTCCTGTTACTAAAGGTTCAATATATCGGTAATAAGAACTACTCATAATAGCTTCTTCTTGGGTACTATTAAAAATAGAATCATCGACCGTACGATCTTGATAAAGCCATACCGCAACCTGTGTTAAATAATAATCATAATCAACATCCCCTGTAAGTTCTTTCGTAGGAAACCCATTTTGAATGATATAAGTATAACCAACATCTAACTTTCCACCCAAAGTCACTTCACGGTCACTATACCATTCTTTATTTTTCTCTAAACAATACATATAATAAGTATTATCATTAGAATCTGTTGCTAAATAAGCTCCTGTAGAGACAATACGATCTTCTCCTTGTAAAGTAGGAAATAAATTAATAACGCCAACATCTCCATCTAACTCTTTAATAGAAGAAGTTAACTTATCAGGTACATCAATCGCATAACTAGTAGAAAAAACTCCAAATATACAAGCTACAAAAACAAAAAAAACCGCAAAAAACATCAGTAATTTGCTAGTTTTTGATAATTTCTTCCATTGACTTTTTAACGTATTTCTCATCATTCTCACCTTACTCTATTATTAATCTAAGTATATCATAAAGGATAAGACAAGTAAATTAGAAACTTAAAAATTACTAACGATAGTCCGTAAACGTTTAATCACCTTCTTTTCTATTCTAGAAATATAAGACTGCGAAATTCCTAATTTTTCAGCCACTTCTTTTTGTGTTAACTCATCATTACCCAAAAGACCATATCGTAACACAATAATATCTCTATCCCTAGGCTTTAACTTCATCACTTCTTCTAACATTACCTTACGATCATTTTCTTCTTCTATCTTTTTCGTAACAATATCCGCATCCGTCCCCAAAACATCTTCTAGATGTAACTCATTTCCTTCCCCATCAAAAGATAGTGAAGAATCAATACTAACTTCTGTCTTTATTTTCTTATTTTTACGTAGATGCATCAATATTTCATTATCAATACACCGAGAAGCATAAGTAGCGAGTTTAATATTCTTACCAGACTGAAACGTCTGTATCCCTTTAATAAGTCCAATCGTACCAATACTAACCAAATCCTCTAAATCAATACCTGTATTTTCATACTTTTTAGATAAAAACACCACAAGTCTTAAATTATGTTCAATTAACTTGTTTTTAGCATCGACATCTCCTTGTTGCATCTTCATAATATAATACTCTTCCGTCTCCTTGGATAAAGGTTCAGGAAGCATATCAGTAGCCCCAACATAAAAGACACTATAAACTCTAGAAAATAACCTCTTAATCCACTCAATAATCTTCCTCATAATTCCTCCTTAAATATACTAGGTAATATACAATCAACTCCAGATAAATGAAACTTCTCATTACTAATACCAACCAAACACTTAGAAAACAACACGTCATCAATAATTACTCTATCTACTTTATAACACTTAATAATCCCTTCCGTATTTAGTGCTTTATAAGGAACATAAAT
>CAJLUG010000154.1 GCA_905209745.1 uncultured Mycoplasma sp. | reverse complement strand
GCACTGTCAATTATAGAAAAAATAAAAAAAGAAAATAAAGACTGTGAAGTATTATATATTGGTACTACAGATCGAATGGAAAAAGATATTGTGCCTGAGAGAGGGATTCCTTTTGTGGGTATAGAAATTAAAGGGCTTAATAGAAAGAATGTGTTTAAGAACTTTTCGGTTGTTCATAAGTTTCTTGCGGCAATTAAAAGAGTAAAAAAAATATTAAAAGAGTTTCAGCCGGATATTGTGATTGGTGTAGGGGGATATATTACGGCACCAGTACTTTATGCAGCACATAGTTTAGGGATTAAGACTTTGATTCATGAACAAAATTCTATTCCAGGTCTTTCTAATAAGTTTTTGGCTAAATTTGTAGATACTATTTGTGTTTCTTTACCAGGAAGTATGAAGTATTTTCCAAAACAAAAAACTATATATACAGGAAATCCTCGTAGTGAAGAGATTGTAAAGATTGATAAAATTTCTAAAGAAGAGTTTGGTTTTTCTAGACATAAAAAATTAGTGTTAATCGTTATGGGTTCATTAGGGTCTACGACGATGACTAAAAAACTTAAAGATTGTGTTATTTCTTTTAAAGATAAAGATTATCAAGTGTTACTTATTACAGGTAAAGCGTATTATGATGATTATGCTAGTTTAGATATTCCTAGTAATGTAAAGTTATTACCGTTTACAGAGAAGTTAATTCAAATTATGAAGGATACAGATTTGATGGTATCTAGAGCAGGGGCATCTACTATTTCAGAAATTACTGGAATAGGGCTTCCTTCTATTTTGGTACCTTCTCCTTATGTTACTCATAATCATCAATATTTAAATGCGAAAGAGTTAGCTGATGCGGGAGCTTGTCGTATTTTAGAAGAAGATAAGTTTTCTTCTGATACTTTATGTCCGATGATTGATGAAGTTTTTTCTAATCCAATTGTTTATGAAGAGATGAAGAGGGCTTCTTTATCATTTGGTATTCATGATTCTCTTAGTAAGATTTATAGGGAGATAGAAAAATTGGTTGGTGAGTAGTATGAATGATTTTTTTAAGATAGTACAAAAAGCAAATATTGGAAAATTAGATAAAAACGTTTCCTTAGATAAGTACACTACTTATCGTGTAGGTGGTGTATGTGATGGAATTTTTTATCCTAAAGATGTAGATGGGTTAATTACTTTTCTTCGATTGGCTAGAGAGTATCAAGTACCATTTAAAGTTTTAGGGTTTGGATCTAATTTATTATTTAGTAGTAAGCGATATCATGGTGTTTTGATTAAACTTGATGAATTTCGAGATTGTGAGTTTTTGTCTCCTTATAAAGTTAGAGTAGGAGCAGGGTATTCTTTAGTAAAGCTTTCTTTACAAGCAGCAAAACGAGGTCTTGCAGGGCTTGAATTTGCATCAGGTATTCCTGGTAGTGTTGGGGGAGCTGTATTTATGAATGCTGGTGCTTATAAGAGTGATATGGGATATATTGTTCAAGAAGTTACTGTTTTAACACCAGAATATAAAGTGATTAATTTAGAGAATAAAGAGATGGATTTTCATTACCGAACTTCTTTTTTACAAAAGCATCCAGATTATATTTGTTTAGAAGTTGTTATCCGATTAGAAAAGGGTAATAAAAATGTTATTGAAGAAGTCATTCGTGATCGTAGAAAAAGAAGAATGGAGTCACAACCTTTAGAATATCCTTCGGCTGGAAGTGTTTTTCGTAATCCAGAAGGAATGTTTGCTGGTAAGATGATTGAAGATTTAGGATTAAAAGGGTATCGAATTGGTGGGGCTATGGTTAGTCCAAAACATGCTAATTTTATCATTAACTATGATCATGCTACTAGTGAAGATATTAAAAACTTAATTGATTATGTTAGAGAAAAAGTAAAAGATAGGTATCATGTAGAATTAAAAGTAGAACAAGAATTTGTAAATTGGGAGTAAATATGGCAAAAAAAATAGTAAAGGTACGTAGAATAAAACTTATTCCTTGCTTGGTAGTCGTTCTTATTTTAGGAGGACTTTTCTTTGGCGTGTACTTATTATTAAAATTGCCTGTTAAAAATATTGTTGTAGAAGGGACCAGTTATTTAAATGATGATTATGTCTTAAAACTGGCAGAGGTTATCGATTATCCTAGTTTTTATGCTTCTTCTACTAAGACTATGGAAGCAAAATTAGAAGAGTCTTCTTATATTCAAAAAGCTTCTGTTTCACGTGAGTTTTTTCATGTTTTAGTAATTGATGTTGAAGAAAATAAACCATTATTTATTAATGATACTAATAAGACAGTAGTGTTTTCAGATAGAGAAGAAGTACCTTTAGAAGAAGAGATTGATTTATTTCGAGTACCTCGATTAATTAATTATGTACCAGATAATAAATACAAGTCATTTATTAAAGGAATGGCGCAGATTGAAGAAGATATTTTGGGTAAAATATCTGATATTGAGTATAAACCAAATGATTATGATAAAGACCGATTCTTGTTGTATATGGATGATGGGAATATGGTTTATTTGACACTAACTAAATTTGATATGATTAACTATTATAATGATGTATTGAGTCAACTTGAAAATAGACATGGTATTTTATATTTAGATAATGGAAATCATTTTCAGATTATGGAGTAGCCTATGAAGATGTTTTTAAAGAATAATCATGTTTATCTTATTTTATATATTTTTATCTTATTTTCTTTACTCGTTTCTTATAATATGTTTTTTGGAGATAGTATTGTCAATTATGGATTTAGTTATGCTATTAGTAGAGGAGAAGTACCATACCTAGATTTTAATTTAGTAGTTCCTTTATTT
>CAJLUG010000153.1 GCA_905209745.1 uncultured Mycoplasma sp. | reverse complement strand
CTTTAATCCTGATGTTGAAATTAAATTAAGTGATGCGAAAAAGATTGATAAGACTTTAGAAATTGGAGATACCATCGATAAAGAAGTTACTCCAAAAGATTTTGGTAGAGTTGCAACTTCTACTGCTAAACAAGTTGTTATCCAAAAGATTCGTGAAGCTGAAAGAAATAGTATTATGGAAGAGTTTGGAGATAAACAAGATGAACTTTTAGTTGGTACAGTAGCATTAGAAGACACGGATAATTACTTTATTGATTTAGGACGTACGAATGGTATTTTACCTAAAAAAGATATTATTCCTGGTGAAAAAATTGAAATGGGATCGCAAATTAAAGTATATGTTACTAAAGTAGATAATAATGGTAAGAATTTACTTATTCTACTTAGTCGTAGTCATTATGGATTTGTTAAGAGATTATTTGAACTTGAAATTCCAGAACTTGCAGATGGTACTGTTATGTTATATAGTGTCGCAAGAGATGCTGGAAATAGAAGTAAAGTAGCTGTTTATTCAGAATATTCTAATATTGATCCAATTGGTGCTTGTATTGGAGAAAAGGGTAGAAGAATTGCTCGTATTATTGAAGAGTTACATGGTGAAAAGTTAGATGTTGTTAAATATGATAAGGATCCAGCAATATTTATTGAAAATGCTTTAAGTCCTGCTAAAAATTTAACAGTATGTATTACTGATCCAAAGAAACAAGAAGCTATGGTTATTGCTGATGGAGATAATTTCTCATTAGCTATTGGTAAGAAAGGACAAAATGCACGTCTTGCTAGTAAACTTACACATTATAAAATCGATATTAAGACAACAGAACAAGCAAGAGAAGCTGGAATTAATTTTAGATAATTTTAGGAGGGTTTATGAAAGTTAAGAAAATACCTTTAAGAACTTGTGTAGTAACAAGAGAAAAATTACCTAAAAAGGAATTACTTCGTATTGTTCGTACACCAGAAGGAGTAGTTGTTCCTGATGGGACTGGAAAGATGAACGGTCGAGGTGCATATATTAAAAAAGATGTTTCTGTTTTAGAACAGGCAAAGAAGAAAAAAGTGTTAGAACGTCATTTAGAATGTGTGATAGAAGAGAGTGTATATGAAGAAATCCGAAAAGTGTTAGAAAAATAAAATTGGAGGTGAAGTGTATGATGACTATTATTGATTATGCAGCTGATGTTAATAAAACAGTAGAAGAGATTTTAGCTTTATGTGATAAGATAGGCATTGAGTACAAAGATGAAAATTCTACTTTAGATGAGACTGATATTATTTTACTGGATAATGAACTTCAAGATCAGGAAGATTATATCGAAGGTGATGTAGAAGAGATAGAATCTAAATTATATGAGGATGAAGTCTATGATAAAGCAGAAGAGTTAGCATTAAACACAAAGATTGATTTAGATAATTCTACTTCTTTTGAAAAAGTAAAACCTAAATCACAGAAGAAAAATGATACTAAAAAATCAGATTTCTTTAAAGAGAGAAAGAAGATTTATAAACATCGTGAAAAACTACAGAAGAATGAGGCGGTACAAGATGATAATGTAGTTTTATATAAAGATGGTATGAGTGTTTCTGAACTTGCAGAGGCCTTAGGGGTTCCTGCTGTTGAATTAGTGAAGAAACTTATGAGTCTTGGTGTAATGGCTAATGTTAATCAGTCTATTGATTTTGAGACTGCAGAAGTCATTGTACTTGAATATGATAAGACTTTAAAGAAGGAAGAAACTGCAGATATTTCTAATTTTGAAAATTTTGAAATAGAAGATAAGGAAGAAGATTTAGTAGAGAGACCTCCGGTTGTAACTATTATGGGTCATGTTGATCATGATTTTATTCGTAAAAGTAATGTAGCTACTGGAGAAGCTGGTGGTATTACACAAGCGATTGGTGCTTATTCTGTTACTTGTAATGGTAAGAAGATTACCTTTATCGATACGCCAGGACATGCTGCTTTTACAGAGATGAGAGCTCGTGGTGCTTCTCTTACAGATATCGTTATTATTATTGTGGCAGCAGATGATGGAGTGATGCCTCAGACAAAAGAAGCTATTGATCATGCGAAAGCAGCAGGGGTACCTATTATTGTTGCGATTAATAAAATCGATAAGCCTGAAGCAAATATTGAACGTGTTATGACTGGACTTGTAGAAAATGGTCTTACTCCAGAAGAATGGGGAGGAGACATTATTGTTAATAAGATTTCAGCAGCTACTGGAGAAGGGGTAGAAGAGTTACTTGAAAATATTTTACTTGTTGCAGAAATGCAAGAGTATAAAGCAAATCCATCTCGTTATGCTACTGGTGTTGTTGTTGAGTCTAAGAAGAATAATAAAGTAGGTTCTATTGCTACTTTACTTATTCAAAATGGTACTTTACGTTTAGGAGATCCTATTGTTGTTGGTACTATTTATGGAAAAGTTCGTACGTTAAAGAATGATTTAGGACAAAATATAGTAGAAGCTACACCTTCTATGCCAGTAGAGGTTACAGGACTTAGTGATGTTCCTAATGCTGGAGATAAGTTTATGGCTTTTGAATCAGAAAAACAAGCAAAACATATTGCGGAAGAAAGAAAGCTTAGAGCCAAAGATGCAGATACTAACCTTAGTGGTATGAGTCTAGAAGATTTATTTGGACGTATTCAAGAAGGTGTTAAAGAAATCAATGTCGTATTAAAAGCTGATGTTAATGGTAGTTTAGAGGCCGTTCGTGGAGCATTAGAAAAAATTGATGTTGAAGGGGTTAAAATCAATATTATTCGTGGTGCTGTTGGTGGTATTACAGAAAGTGATATTGTATTAGCTA
>CAJLUG010000152.1 GCA_905209745.1 uncultured Mycoplasma sp. | reverse complement strand
GTGGCAGCGGGGTGTGCAACGACAGAAGAAGCAGCTAGAGTAGAAGAAGAAATAAAAGATATACCAAATGTAGATAAAAAGAGTGTAAAATTTGAATCTAAAACAGAAGTAAAAGAAGACATGCAAAAAGAATCAGAAGTATTTAATACAGTATTAGATGAGTGGAATGAAACCGAAAGTCCCCTAAAAGATACTTTCCAAGTAAAAGTTACCAATGTAGAAAACATTTCTAAAACAGCTGAGAGAATAGAAAAAATTGACAAAGTAAATACAGTAAGATATGGAGAAGGAATGGTAGACAAAATGGTTAGTGCTTTCTCATCTATCGAAAAAGTAACTTACGGTGTAGTAATTGCTTTAGTAATTGTCACTGTATTCTTAATTATTAATACCATTAAATTAACGATTTCTGCTCGTCGTAGAGAAATTGGAATTATGAGATTGGTTGGAGCAAGTAACTTCACAATTAAAACACCATTTATTATTGAAGGTATGATATTAGGATTATTAGGATCTATCGTTCCAGTAATATTTACAACATATGGATATCTTGCTTTCTATAAACATTTTGATGGATACCTATTCTCACAACTAATTCAACTAATCGAACCAGAACCATTTATTTATTCAACTGCTGGTATTGTAGTAGTGATTGGTATTTTAGTAGGTATGGTTGGTAGTGCCAGTGCCGTAAGGAAGTACTTAAAGATATAATGAAGAAAAGTAAAATTATAATAACAATTGTTTTATGTTCGGTAATCGCATCCTACATGATACTACCTATGGATGCCAAAGCAGACGCTACGACATTAGCAGAATTCCGAGCAGAAGTAGAACAATATACAAATGAATTAGAATCAAATCAAAATCAAGTAGCTAAAAATGATGAAGAAGTAGCTAAAATTAAAGAAAAAATTACTGATATTGAAACACAAATGGATACGATTGTAGAAGATATTTCTACATTACAAACAGAAATAGAACAAAGTAATCAAGAAATCGTAGAAAAAAGTGAAGAAAGTAAAAAGATAATTGAATATTATCAATTAGCGAATGGCGAAAATGCTTATTTAGAGTATGCTTTTGGAGCTACAGACATTACAGATATGATATATCGTATGTCAGTAGTAGAACAATTAACAGAATATAATGACCAAATTATGAATGAATTAGAACAGTTAATTGATAAGAATGAAAAAGATAAAAAACAATTATCTGAAAAACAAAAATCATTAGAAAAATTACAAGGTGAGTTAGAAGCTGAAAGAGAAAAAATAAATGCTAGTACAAAAGCTTTAAAAGATGCACAACCAGGAATTGAAGATCAAATAGAAGAAGCCAAAGCCAATGTTAAATATTATGAAAATATTGGTTGTGGAGAAAATGAAAATATTCAAACATGTCAAATTCGTTATGATAGAGAACATGCATCTAGTGGAGGATCTGGAGGAGGAGCAGGAAATGTAATGCCACCTTCTGCATCAGGATTCTATCGACCAATGGAAAGTGGATATGTAACACAAAATTGGATGAATGCAGGACATTTAGGAATCGATTTATCTAACAGTGATAAAACAATAGCTATTTATCCAGTCGCAACAGGAGTAGTATTTGCAAAATATTACGATGACTATGGTGCTCTTGTATTAAAGATTAGACATTATGTAAATGGAAGATATTTGTATTCAACCTATGCTCACTTATCAGCATGGTATGTAAATGTTGGAGATATCGTATCACCTAGTACGATGATTGGTCGTATGGGAAATACAGGATATTCTTTCGGATCACATCTACACTTAGAAATCACAACATGTGATTGGCATGCTGGAGGAGGATGTACCTGGGATACTTACCAAAACAGTACCTTAAATCCAAGAAACTATATTGGATTCCCAAGTGGCCTACGTGTATGGTGGTATGGAAGATAACGCATAATAAATATAAAGAAAAAAATCAAGGAAAGAACACAAACGTTCACCTTGATTTTTTTTGACAAATTATCTATTTCAAAGTTTTGTAATTTCTTTCATAAAGGTAGATACTTTATGATTGTAAAATTGCTATAAAATCTACTCTATATCATATTAAATATACTATATTTTAGGTATTTTTACAATTAAAACTACAAATTCAAGTCCATATTTTAGTAAATTTTACTAGTAATCTACTTTATTCTTAGTCAAATTTTTAGTCATAAAACAGAGGTAAAACTTATATATATTCGACAAATATCGACAAATCACTCCAAAAATAATTAGTCAAAATTTTAGTCAAACCCATAAAACCTATTGAAATATAACGACTAATCATAAAGTATCTACCTTTATGATTACACAACCTATATTTTATAAGGTCTAGCGAAGATATGGAAATTATTGGGAGTGAGATTATGACCAAACTAAAAAAGTTTTTGACAAAGTATAAAAAAGAATGTATAGCAACACTTGTATTTATTGTATGTTTAGGTATATTTTCTATTTCGTATACTTTCGCCGCAGTAGAACCGGTAAGAAGTATTGTGATTCAGTCAGAAAACACAGACTTCGCATCCGGTGAAGAAGGGTCATGGCAAGTAACAAAGTCCGGATACTGGACAAATTATGGAGAAGCAGAAGTCTCTCTCGATGTAGATACATCTCTTATGACGAATAATCAGTATACCGATATTATCTTCGTATTAGATATTTCAGGTTCTATGGAAGGTGACAAGTTAGACAGAGTAAAATACGATTCTAAAGAACTAATTAGTAGTTTGTTATCTAACCAAAATAATAGGGCAGCACTTATCACTTTTGATACATCTTCACACATTGTATCTGAACTG
>CAJLUG010000151.1 GCA_905209745.1 uncultured Mycoplasma sp. | reverse complement strand
CAGTAAGGACTAAGAAAGAAATTACGATATATTTCTTTAAAGTCGTGTTTAAAATTGGCGTGTTCTTTTAAGAGTTTACGGAATGTTCCTTTCTTTTTGTTGCTGCCATCATAAAAGTTAGAAGATAACTTTTTAGAAATCTCCTCTACTCTTTCAAATAAAGGGAGTCTATCATATTTATAATGCAGATAGTGATTCATTTTATCACGGTCTACATAATTTATTTCGTCTTCATAGAAAGATTCTGTAAACTTGGCATTTTTTACATAGTTTTCTAAATACCGATCTAGGTCTTTGATGATTTCATCACTTTGTTTATATTTTATGAGGTCGATATTCGGTACTTGATACGTATAATAACGGGCAACAAAGTCAGTGAAGGATTCTACTTCTTTATATTCCGTAATACTATAGGATAAGTAGTCGTTAAAAGTTGCTTGGAGCGTATTATCTTCTCCTAGAGATGGTAAGACGTCAGAGATGTATTCTGTAAAGATAGGGTTTGGAGAAAATATTAAGATATTATTACTAGATAGATTCTTTAAGCGATATAGTAAAAAAGCAATTCTATGTAGCGCTACTGTTGTCTTACCAGATCCAGCAATTCCTTCTACAATTAAATTATGGTCTTCTAGGTTACGAATTACTTGGTTTTGTTCTTGTTGGATGGTATTTACTACGTTTTTCATCTTATCGCTTGACTCTTTTGCTAGTACTTCTTGAAGTACTTCATCATCAATATTTAGAGAATTATCAAAGACACCTACTAATTTAGAGTTTTCTATTTTATACTGTCTTTTTCTTTTTAATTCACCAAAATTTTCTCCTCCAGGAGCAACATAAGAACAAGGACCTACTTCATAATCGTAGAATAAACTACAGATTGGACTACGCCAATCATAGAGGATATTGTTGTAGTTATCATCTCTTAAATAGGTAAGAGAAATATAAATGGTCCAAATCTTTTCATGGTCATCTTTAAAGACAATTGATGCGAAATAAGGTTTGTCTTTGATTTGACATAGTCTTTTAAAATAACGTTGTTTCATCATCATTTTTTCGGCTTCTTGGCTACTAGAAGCCATTACTTGTTTTAATTCTCCGGCATCGAAACTACTAGAGTTTTCCCACATCATCTTTTTAAACTCTGTAAAGTTTTCTTCATCATCATAGACATCTTTTCTTAACTCTGTTAATGTATCGTTTAATAATTTTGATACTTTAGATAATATTAATTCTTCTTTTTGAAACTCTTTTTTAGATATTCCCATACTGCCTCCTTGTTTATTCTTTCAAAACTAAGTAACACTAAAAAACTACATTTTAATGTAGTTATCTACTATTGATATGTAGTTTTTCAGCAAACGTCTACTTCAATATAGTATAAATAAAATTTTCATTCAAGACTTAGATAATTTCTTCTTGGTCCAGCATATTTTCTAGTACTTTTGTAAACTCGTCTTTTATTTCTTGTAGTCTTGTTTTGGTTTTCGCTTCGAAACGTACAGTAATATTAGGTCCTGTATTACTAGCACGAACTAGGGCCCAGGAATCACTAAACAATACTTTTACTCCATCGATATCTAAGTAGTTATAATTCTTTTTTCTAGCATAGTCTTTTATCTGATCGATTACTTGAAACTTGATATCATCACTTGTTTTAAACTTTAATTCTGGTGTTGAATAATACTTTGGAATATTGGTCATTAATTCATCTAGGGTCTTATCGGTATGAGATAATATCTCTACTAAGCGAAGTCCTGCATAAAGACCAGAATCAAAGCCAGGCCAACGATCTCTAAAATAGACATGTCCAGATAACTCTCCGCCAAATGCTAAGTCGTATTCTTTTACAGCGGCTTTGGTATAAGAGTTTCCGGTACGATAACAGATTCCTTTGGCACCTAGTCTTTTTATTTCATCACTTAATGCTTTACTACATTTTACATCATAGAGGAATTCTTTCTTTTCTACTTTATCTATTAAGTTTCTAATCATTACAATCATATAAATATCTGTTGGCATGAATATGGCAGAGTTTGTTACTACTCCCAGACGGTCACCATCTCCATCAAAACCAATACCAAGATCCGCATGGTTTTCTAATACTGCTTTCTTTAGAGATTCTAAGTTTTCTTCTACACAAGGGTCTGGATGATGATTGGGGAATGTTCCATCACTTTCACCATTGATGGTAATGACATCGATGGGAAACATTTCATATAACTCTTTCGCAATAATACTTGTCGTTCCATTTCCTGGATCAATTACTACTTTTACTCTTCTTGGTCCAAAGTTTAGACTTTTCTTAAATAATTCTAAATAATCATTTCTAATATCATATTCTTGGATAGTACCTTTTCCCTTTTCGAAGTTTCCTTTTAAAATAAAGTTTTTGAAATCGATTATTTCTTGTCCTTTACAGTTTCCAGATTCATCAAAGGCAAATTTGAATCCATTATCATCTTTTGGGTTATGAGAAGCAGTTACCATTACTCCAGAATAGACTTTTAATTTGATACAAGCATAATAATACATGGGAGTTGTACATAAACCTAACGTAATAATATTGATACCAGTTTGGGTAATTCCTTCTACTAAAGCATTATATAGATTAGGACTACTAATTCTATTGTCATGTCCTACTATACAAGTTGTTTTGCCTAAATTTTTAATATGACTACCAAAGCCTAAACCAATGGTATAAGCAGTATCTTCATCTATTTCTGTTGGATAGATTCCTCTAATATCATATCCTCTAAATATATTTTCACATATGTCTTTTTTATACTTCATATTCATCCTCCTATTATCATCATATCACAACGATTTCAAAAAAGAAAGAACTT
>CAJLUG010000150.1 GCA_905209745.1 uncultured Mycoplasma sp. | reverse complement strand
GTTAGCGTAGAAGCAGAAGTAGGTCATATAGGAGGAACAGAAGATAATATTACAGCATCTGCCACAAACGCAACCCTAGAAGATTGTCTTACTCTATATGAAAACACTAAAATTGATGCTTTAGCTCCAGCACTTGGAAGTGTTCATGGTTTTTATAAAGGAGAACCAAATCTAGATTTTGCTACGATGAAAATAATTAATGAAAATTTACCAATTCCTTTAGTGTTACATGGAGGAACTGGTATTCCAGAAGATAAAATAAAGAAAGCAATTTCTTGTGGAATCTCTAAAATAAATATTAATACAGACTTACAATCAGTATGGAGTAAAGCAGTAAGAAAGTTCTTAGAAGAAAATCAAGAAGTATATGACCCAAGAAAAATCATTGGTAGTGGAGAACAAGCAATAAAGACAAGAATTGAGCAATTAGTCACTTTATTTGGGACAAAGATATAAAATATAATAAAGGCCGCAGGAGGTAAAGTATGAAAATAATGGAAATAGATGGGAACAAAGAGCTAACAGGAACCATAAGAATCAGTGGAGCAAAGAATGCAACTGTAGCTTTAATTCCAGCCGCAATTCTAACAGATGAAGAAGCAACAATTTGTAATGTACCAGAAATCACAGATACAGATGCTCTATGTGATATTTTAAAAGAATTAAATGTAGACGTAAAAAGAGCTAGTGAAAGTATGATTATAAATCCTAAAGATATGAAAAATATAGAAATATCAGAAAAACTATCTAAAAAATTACGTGCTTCTTATTATTTCATGGGAGCCCTACTAATATAAAAAAGTAGTAATGTATTTCCCAGGAGGATGTTCTATAGGTGCAAGACCAATTGATCTACACTTAAAAGGTTTTGAAGCACTAGGTGCCAAAATCACCATAGAAAATAATAAATACACAGTAGAAGCAGAAGAATTAAAAGGAGCAAATATTTATCTAGATATCGCATCAGTAGGTGCCACGGTAAACATCATGCTAGCAGCAGTAAAAGCAAGTGGAACAACAATCATTGATAATGCTGCGAAAGAACCAGAAATTGTAAATGTCGCAACATTTTTAAATAATATGGGTGCTAAAATTAGTGGAGCAGGAACTTCTACCATTAAAATAGAAGGAGTAGAATATTTACATAAATGTTTCCATGAAGTAATTCCAGATAGAATGGAAGCTGGAACTTATCTTGTAATAGGTGCTCTAAGTGGCAATAATTTAAAAATAGATAACATTATTCCAGAACATGTCGATTCCATCCTTTCAAAATTAGAAGAAATAGGTACAGACCTAGAAATCGGAAGAGATTATGTTATCTTATCAAGAGGAAATAATTATAAAGCAACGAATATTAAAACATCAGTTTATCCAGGGTTTCCTACAGATCTACAACAACCATTTACAGTATTATTAACACAATGTCATGGTAAATCAAAAGTAACGGAAACAATATTTGAAAATCGTTTTATGCACGTTCCTTATTTAAAAGATTTAGGAGCAGATATTACTGTAAAAAATCAAACCGCAACCATTATCGGTCCAACCCAATTAACAGGAACAGATGTGGTCGCAACTGATTTAAGAGCAGGAGCTGCCATGGTAGTAGCAGGACTTCTAGCCGAAGGAAAAACAACAATCACAAATATTGAACACATACTAAGAGGTTATGAACAAATTGTAGAAAAATTAACAGGTGTAGGTGCTAAAATAACTATAAAAGAAATATAATAAATTAAGTATATTTCTTTTTTTTATTTATAAGGAATTTGCTTTGTAATTATTTGAAATTTTTAGATGTATTGATATATAAACGTCGTATTATATAGATGAAGAGAACAGGAGGTGTTTATTTGTATAAAGTTTATAAGTTTTATCTTTACCCCAAATAATAAATAAATAGAATTAGGCTAAAAGATGTTTGGATGTACCTACTATGTTTAAAATTATTATTTGAGTAATTAAGAAAATATGTAGAAATCCGGTAGCGACTATCGGATGTTAAGCCTGTAAAGAAGTAGGTGTACCTACTCTATGAAGCAGGAAACTTGGAAGGCAACGACCAAGGCGAATTAAGTTTACTTAATTCTTGTGTTCTGGAGGCATTATGATTAAAAAACACTACAAGTTCATTATCTTTTTATTAATCTTTTTATTAATATTTATCATCTATCAAACCAACCACAAAAACTATATTAACTATACATCCCTAGGAGATGGATATGCACTTGGTATCAATTCCTATGGTATTATAGACTATGGATATAGTGATTATATAAAAGATGATATAGAACAAAAAAACGAACTAAAACTTTATACCAAAGAGTTTTCCAAAAAAGACCAATCTATTACAAATTTATATCAAGAAATATTAACCAATAAAAAAATAAAAATCGATACCCAAGAAATCAACCTAAGACAAGCAATAAGAGAATCAAATATCATTACAATGACAATAGGACTAAACGACATAACTTATAATATCGCAATAACAGAAGAAATGACAGAACAAAAACTAGACCAAATCATCGAAAATACGTATAAAGACTTTACAAAATTAATAAATGAAATTGCTAAATATTATCCTAAAAAACTAATAATAGTAGGATATCCTAACATTCCCATACAAGACTATTATTTAAAACTAGGACTAGAAAAATGGAATGAAAAAGTAAAAACCAATAAGAAAATAATATATATTGATACGAAAGACATAATAGAAGAAGAGGACTTTTTAAAAACAAACAGTAAATATCCTTCCACCAAATCCTATCAAAAAATTGCCAGTAAAGTACAAAAAAGGCTTGTCAAACAACAATTTTATTGATATACTAATAACGCTATGAATTACTATG
>CAJLUG010000149.1 GCA_905209745.1 uncultured Mycoplasma sp. | reverse complement strand
TCATTTTGTTAGGGTTAATATTTAGTTTCAATTTCTTTTCTCTTTGTAGAAATTTAAAGTTTATTACTTTCATTTGAAATAAACCTAAAATAATAATTATGATACTACCTACAATCGCAATTATTGATTTATATTCTTTTAGCAGGCTTCCTAAGGTAGTAAAAGATATTCCTAGTATGAAGAAAGACATCGATATTCCTAAAACAAAAAATAATGTATGAATTAAAACTTTAGATCTTTTATATATTACATTTCCATCTTTATCTTTTTCTTTGGAATTTCCTGCTAAATAACCTAGATAAAGTGGTAACAAAGGAATCACACATGGAGAAAAAAATGATATTAATCCTTCTAGTAATACCGTTAATGATTGAATTAGTATTGTCATTATATTCCTCCTTTTTGTTATTCATGCCTAGTATATTTTAGCAAACTTTCATATAGAACACAAGATGAAGTAAAATCAATATACACTATGTGTATTTGAGGCGTCAACTACTTTTATCTATTTTCTAAAACTTGTTTTTTCAAACAAATTTTATAAAAAAATATGTATTTTTCATACATATTTTTATAACATATTTTTCTTTTTCAACAGTATTGCGACTAAAAGAGAAACTACTGCAGCTAATAAGAGTACGATAATAAAACTATTTCCTGCTGAGCCAATATCTCCTAGTGGTACATTCATACCTAAAAAGGAAGCAATCATGGTAGGAATTGATAATACAATAGTAGCTCCTGCCAAAAACTTCATGGCAATATTTAAGTTATTAGAGATAATCGTTGCATAAGTATCTGTGATTGAAGATAGGATATCTCGATAGATTCCACTCATTTCTATTGCTTGTTTATTTTCGATGATTGCATCTTCTAGTAGATCTAAATCTCCTTCATAAAGCGGTAAAATGATTCCTTTGGATAGTTTTTCTAATACCGCATCATTGGCTTTTAGAGATGTCATAAAATATACTAATGTTTTTTCAATATCTAATAGTTCTATTATATCTTTATTTTCTGTTGATTTTTTTAATACTTTTTCTTTATTTTCGATATCTACATTAATTTCATGTAAAGCTTTTAGATAGTTTGATGCACTCTTTAATAATATTTGAATTAAAAATCTTGTCTTCTTTGCTGTTCTAAAGTCTTTTACTCGATTTCTTTTAAAGTCATTTAACATGGTTGTTTTTTTAACAGATACCGTAATAATATAGTTGTTATTGGTAATGATAATTCCTAGAGGATAGGTTTTATATTTATGTTCTCCTTCATTTTCTAGATAAGGAATATCAATAACGATTAGGGTAGCATTATCTTCTTGTTCTACTCTGGGTAATTCTTCTGTATCTAATAGTTTCATTATTAATTCTTTATCTACTCCAGTTCTGTTAGCTACTTTATCTATCTCATCTGGTGCAGGCATGATTAAGTCAATCCAACAATCGCTAGTCATTTTTTTAACTTTTCTTAGCTTTTTTTCTACTGGACTTGTTTTATATATTTTTAACATATTGATACTCCTTTCTCTTGGCCTATTTATTATATCATACTTTTTTATTATACCAAAGAAAAAAGGAAGCGTACTTCCTTAATTACTTTCTGTTAATGTAACTTCTGCCGTTCTTTCTCTTCCATCTCTGATATAAGTAATTTTGATAGTGTCTCCTGCTTGATGTTGATATAGTTCATATCTTAAATATGCAGAGTCACTTACTTCTTTATCATCGATAGCAGTTATAACATCTCCTGTTGTTAATCCTGCTTCTGCTGCTGCAGAACCAGTTTCAGCTTTTACAACAACTACTCCTTCTGTAATGTTTTTATCTACATTAATTCCATTTCTATAAAGGTTTGCTGTATCAGTTACATTAGTCATTGAAATACCTAGAACAGGCCATTTTATTTCTTCACCTTTTTCTAGTGATTCAATATGATTCATTGCATATTCTATTGGTATTGCAAAGCCCATACCTTCGATTTCATCATCTACTAATTTTAGAGAACAAACACCAATTACTTCACCATTTGCATTTAGTAATGGTCCTCCACTATTACCAGGATTAATTGAGGCATCAAATTGTAATACTCTCATAATCCAGTCATTTGATGCTGAGTTAGAAACACTTACTGATACCATACGATCTTTTCCAGATAAGATTCCAGAAGTTACCGTTCCTCTATATTCTTCTCCCATTGGGGTACCTATAGTAAATACTGTATCTCCTAGATTCATATCTTCACTTGATCCGATGTTTGCAACCATACTAACGTATTTTTTCTCTACTCTAAGAACTGCTAGATCAAGGTATTCATCTCCACCTAAGAATGTTGCTTCTGCTTCTTCTTCATTACTCATTGTTAGTGTTACTTGGTTGGCACCTGATACCACGTGATAATTTGTTAATAAATAACCATAGTTATCATCTGTCTTATAAATAAATCCAGACCCTGTAGATATTAAGGTACTATCTTGATATGCAGACACCATTGCGACAGCATCATATATTTTATCCACAGCTGCAGCTAATGAGTTTTTCTCATATACTTGAGTTTCATTTTTTGTTACTACTGTATTTCCTGAAGAACCAAGTACTTCACTCACTAATGGAGTCCATTTCAATAAGGCAAACATGATTACTCCTCCCATTACGAAGGAGAAAATCACTAATAGTACTAATTTTACATTATCTTTCTTTTTCATTCTTTATCGACACTCCTTTCGATTCCAGCTAAATCTTTCCAGTTTTTTGGGAATCCCATTCTATGTAGTACTTTGTCTATTTTTATAGATGTCAAATTATAATCTAGTGCTTGTATAATATTTTCTAATTCTATGGTCATATTTTTGAAGTCTTCTGTAA
>CAJLUG010000148.1 GCA_905209745.1 uncultured Mycoplasma sp. | reverse complement strand
TCTTAATTAAGTTAGCTATTGGTTGGGTCATTGGAATGATACTTGCAGTTTTGGTACTTACTAATTTATTTGAAAGTCATATTTATCAAGTTAGTTCCGTATTTATTGGTTTTATCTTATTTTCTATTCCTTTAATTGCAAAGGAAGAAAAAGAGTCTTTAAAGGGAAAGTATTATAATATTATTTTTATGATTATTGGTATTTTGATTGTTGCCTTAATTACTTATTTTAATCCAATCTCAGGGGAGAGTAATGTTGTAGATATTTCTAACCTTAACTTTGGACTTGCACTTTATATTTTTGTTGCGGCAATGATTGCGATTTCGGCTATGGTTTTACCTGGAATATCTGGTTCTACGTTACTATTAATATTTGGATTATATATTCCAATTATTTCTGCAATTAAAGAGTTTTTACATTTGAACTTTAGTTATTTACCTGCGTTAATTGTTTTTGGTCTTGGAGTTATTTTTGGAATCATTTTAGTGATTCGTCTTATAAAAATTGCATTAAAGAAATATCGTAGTCAATCTATTTATTGTATTTTAGGATTAATGATTGGTTCTATTTACGCTATTATTATGGGACCAACTACTTTGGATGCGACAACGGCACCATTGTCTTTTTCGACATTTAGTATTTTAGCTTTTCTTTTAGGAGGAGTAATTATTCTTGGCCTTGAAAAAGTAAAAGTGATATTAAAGAAAAAGAAAATTCAAGAAGATTAGAAAAAAGATGAATTTGAAAAGGTCAAATTCATCTTTTTAAATATAAATATAGTAAAGTTTTTCTTTTGATAGTATAATCTTGATATATATAGGGAGGAGTGAGTATTATTATGGATATCAAAGAGAAGGCAAAGTTGTTTGCGATTCGTGCTCATATGGGACAAGTTAGGAAGAGTGAACCTGATAAACCTATGATTATTCATCCTATTGGAGTCGGTTGTTTGTTGGAGTCCTATGGCTATGATGACGGAGTTGTCGCAGCGGGATATTTGCATGATGTTGTGGAGGATACAAAATATACGATTGATGATATTTTTCAAGAGTTTGGTAGTGATATTGCCGAATTGGTGATGGGAGCGAGTGAGGCAGATAAGTCTTTATCTTGGGAAGAGAGAAAAGAAATAAGTATACAGGAAATTAAAGATTTACCATTACGTAATAAGTTGGTAGTATGTGCAGATAAAATCAATAATTTAGAAGATTTATATTTAAAATTCGAAAAGAGTGGAGAAAGAGATTTTTCAGAATTTAAAAGAGGAGAAGAAAAACAAAGGTGGTACTATACTAGTGTTTATGAAAGTTTAATTGCGGGAGAAGATTCCAATTTAGATATTTTCTTACAATTGAAAGATATATTAGATAAAGTATTTTATCAAAAAGAAGATACTTTTTTAAAAGATACTATTTTTGTAGACCATGAAAATTATTATAAAAAGTTAAAAAAACTACATGCACAAAAGATGGAGTTACAAAAATTAAAAGCGTTAGTTACATTACCTAAACCATTTGTTATTGAATTTAGTGGAACACCTAGAACAGGTAAAACTACTACTATTCATAATTTGTATGATTTCTTTAAAAAGGGTGGCTTTGATGTTTCGTTAATTGAAGAGTTTACAACTTCTAGCTATTATAAGGAAGAGTTAAAAGAAAAAGTAAAAGATATGGGAGTCGGAGAGAGAAATATTTTTATTGCGGAAGAAGTATATAAACAATTAGAAGACTCTATTCATTCTTTTAAAGATATTATTTTAATTGATCGATCTTTAAATGATAGACAAATATGGAATTATAGAAGACTTTTATCTGGAGATATTAAAGAAGAAAAATATTTATATCTTCGAGATAGATATCAAAAAGCTTCTAAAGAAGATATTGATTTCTTGGTTATTACTTATGCTGATCCAATAGTTGCGTTAAAAAGGGATTATGTATCTAGTTTGGCTTTGGAAAAAAGAAGTTTTTTAAATTATGATAATATTCATTTATTTAATCAAAGTTTAGATTCGTTAAAAGATTTATTTGAAGAAAGTGTTGATTCTTATATGTTAGTTGATACTTCCGATATGAGTATGAATGATGTCTCTCTTCGTGTAGCATCAGAAATTCTTCCTGTGATGAGAAAAAAATATATTAAATCTTTTAAAGATAAATATCATTTGAAGTGATTGTGGAGGAGATTAAATGATGCCAATAAGTATTAGTAAAACATTAAATGTTGCGAAAGGTCGTATAGAAGTAAGGTATCATGGTATCGCTATAAATGATCATATTGATTTAGAAAAAATAGAAAAATTATTCGATGATTTTATCATTAATCATAGTCATAATCATATGATAGAAAATGTCTCAATCGTAAGAACCATATTAAAGGACTGTAAAGAAAAGCAATTAGATATTTTTTATTAAGATGAACAATGTTTAGAACTTGTTAAATATGATAATTTTAATTTGTTATTCTATGAAAAAAGTAAAAGAGAAGGAACTAATGATTCTGATAGATATAAGATTACCTATGATGCGACTAGTGGTATAAAACTAGATTATAACAATAATAAAAATGATGTTACAGATTATCCTGGTATGCAATTAGTGGCTAAAGAAATAACTGAAATAGTAAAACAAATTTATTATTTGAAAAATACTAAGGCAGTTACTTTAGATATTAATGATAAAGAATTAATTGAGATATATAAATTGTTTTATGATGAAACTCCTGATTTTAGTAGTAAAGATATCAATATCAAAGTTCAAACTATGATGTCTATTTTAGTAGAGTTTGGTATTTCTTTAAATGATGATTATGATTTTAGTCTATGTGGAAAAGAGAAAATTCCTGTATCATTAGATTTAAAACAAAGAGTTAATAAATTGTATCCTTTGGGAAAAATAGACAGTATTGAAGATAGTGTAAAATTTGGTGA
>CAJLUG010000147.1 GCA_905209745.1 uncultured Mycoplasma sp. | reverse complement strand
AATTGAAAGAAGAACTTATTGGTCAAGTAGGAATTTATCCAACAAATGAAAGTACCAAAGTCATTTCTAAGATAGGAGAACAAGAAGAGGATGTTTCTACCACGAACACACCTATTCTTGCAGATAACTATAAAGTTATTTATGATGGTAATGCACCTGATGGAAGTATTGTTACCAACATTCCATCGGACACAAATTATTCTGTTTATAGTACTGTTGAAATTAGTAATCAAATACCAAGTTGTGAAGGTTATGAATTTAAAGGATGGACTATTACAACAAATGGTGTAACAAGAATAGGAGAAGATTACTTTACGATGCCAGAAAGTGATGTAATTATAAAAGCTGAATGGAGTAAAGTAGGTATTACCAAGTCAATGAATGGAACAGTTAATGATATGGGAGATCCTATCATGAAAAGTTATGATTTATGGTCTAATACAGATTATCATAGTAGTACCTATAAAAGTAAAATTACATCTATTGTAACGAAAGATAATATGGAGATACCTAGTACGGCAATAGAGACATGGGATGTATCAGAAGCAGGGGATGAAAGTGTAATCGCTTATATTGAAGATGATGGAAGAGGAACAGAAACTTATAAAGTAACAATAGGAGCCCAAGGAAATATTATTGCAAATAAAGATTCTAGATTTTTATTTTTAGGTTTTAAAAATGTAGAAAGTATAGATTTAACATATGTAGATACGAGTGAAGTAACAAATATGGCTCTTATGTTTTCTGAGTGTAGTAGTCTCACAAGTTTAGATTTAAGTAATTTTAAAACAAGCCAAGTAACAAATATGGGTGATATGTTTTATGGTTGTAACAGTCTTACTAGTCTAGATTTAAGAAATTTTGATACAAGTAAAGTAACAAATATGGAGGATATGTTTTCTTCTAATTCTGCTTCATCTTTAGGTGGAAATTCAAACTTAACCACAATTATTTTTGGTGACCACTTTGATACAACTCAAGTAACAAATATGAGTAGTATGTTTTTTGGTTGTAACAGTCTCACTAGTCTAAATTTAAGTAATTTTGATACCAGTAAAGTAACTAATATGAGCTCTATGTTTGAAGGCTGTCATCAGTTAGAAAACATAATTTTTGGAAACAATTGGAACACAAGTCTAGTAGAATATATGAGTAATATGTTTTGGTATTGCGATAGCCTTACAACACTAGACTTAAGTAGTTTTGAAACATCGCAAGTAACTGGCATGAACTCTATGTTTGAAGGCTGTAAGAGTCTCGCTAGTTTAAATTTAAGCAATTTTGAAACATCGCAAGTAACTAGCATGAACTCTATGTTTCAAGACTGTCAGAATCTCACTAGTCCAAATTTAAGCAATTTTGATACAAGTAAGGTAACAAATATGAGTTATATGTTTAATGGCTGTAATACTTTTTCTAGTCTGGATTTATCTAATTTTAATACGAGTCAAGTAGTTACTATGGATCATATGTTTGCTCATTGTAGAAACTTAACCTACTTAGATATAGGTAACTTTAAAACATCTAATGTCACAAATATGGGTGATATGTTTTATGGTTGCAGTAGTCTCACAAGTCTAGATTTAAGTAGTTTTGATACAAGTAAGGTAACAAATATGACTCGTATGTTTTATGATTGTCCCCATCTCCAAAATCTAGATATGCGCAATGCAGTATTTAATGCAACAAATTATGATTATATGATTTACTATGTTCCAAATAGTATTTCTATCATTGTAAAAGATGCCACGGCAAAGACATGGATAGAATTAAGGCTAAGTGATGTAGGTATTACTGGAACTGTTACCATTGCTAGTGCCTAGGGATAGAACTTTCTATCCTTTTTATTTTGTTTATGATAAAATAAGTATGAAGAGGAGGTTTTGTTATGTATATACCGTTATATAATAAGAGTAATTATTCTTTACTTTCTAGTATGTTAACTATTGATGATCTTGTTAATTATGCAGTAGATAATAAAATCTCTAGTATGGCACTTAGTGATGATACGATGTATGGAGTAATGGAGTTTATTCATAAGTGTCAAAGTAAAAATATTAAACCTATTGTGGGACTTAGTGTTCATTTAGAAGAGTTTAGTGTTGTTTTATATTGTAAAGATTATTTAGGATATCAGAACTTGATTAAGTTATCTACAATACAAAATGAAGGTAGAGTAGAGATGGATGATTTAATTCGTTATTCTAGTCATTTAGTTAGTGTTGTACCATATGATAGTCTTTCTTTCTTTTCTAAATTAAAAGATGTGTATATTGATATTTATTTAGGATATCGTAATAAGAGTGAAGAAAGAGATGCTTTGTTAGAGACTAAGAATGTAATTTATTTCCCATTACATTTATATCTTCATAAAGAAGATATGGAGTATCTTACTTATTTATATAAAATTAGAGATGGTAAAACTGTAAATGATGAAGTAGAGTATGATATTTTAAATCATGAATTAAATAAAGATAATGTATATGACTTTACAGATAATATTGGTCTTGTTAATACATTAAAAGTTAGTGATATGTGTAATTTGGAGTTTCCTCCCTTTAAATTATTATTACCTATTTATGAGTGTAGTAATCCTAGTCAGTATTTATTTGAACTTAGTAAAGTGGGACTTAAGAGAAGATTAGGTGGTAATGTTGATGTTAAGTATCAACAAAGACTTAGTTATGAGTTAAAGATTATTGATGAGATGGGGTTTTCTAATTACTTTTTAGTGGTTTATGACTTTATTAAGTATGCAAAACAACATGATATTTTAGTAGGACCTGGAAGAGGTAGTGCAGCAGGTAGTTTGGTGTCTTTTTGTTTGGGTATTACAGATATAGATCCTATTAAATATGATTTATTATTTGAGCGTTTTTTAAATCCAGAACGTAAGACAATGCCTGATATTGATACTGATTTTCCAGATGATAAACGTGATGAAGTTATAGAATA
>CAJLUG010000146.1 GCA_905209745.1 uncultured Mycoplasma sp. | reverse complement strand
TTTCCTTCCAAATGGCAAGAGGAGAAAAGTTTTTGATTGTTGGAGAAAATGGAGTAGGAAAGTCAACTCTATTAAAATTAATTATGAAAGAGTTAACTCCCATTCGAGGAGAAATTACCTATGGCTATCATGCAAGTATTGCTTATTATGCACAAGAATTAGAAATATTAGATGAAGATAAAACGATTCTTGAAAATATTGATAATCCTAATTATAATGATCTGGAATTGAGAACTTTTTTAGGGAATTTCTTATTTTCTAATGATGATGTTTTTAAGAGGGTTTCGGTGTTATCTCCTGGTGAAAAAGCTAGGGTTGCTTTATGTAAAATATTAATTCAAAGAACAAATATTATTATATTAGATGAGCCAACCAATCATTTTGATCCAGAGACACAAAAAATTATTGGAGAAAACTTTAAAAATTATACTGGAACTTTAATTATGGTTAGTCATAATCCTTCTTTTGTAGAACAAGTAGGTGTTACTAGAATGTTAGTGTTACCAGAAGGAAAAATTGTTGAATATAAAAGGGAACTTTTACATTATTACTATTATTTAAATACAGATTTAATAGGAGGTAGTACATGGAACAAATAAAAAATATAGTATATATTATTTTAGGAGCTATTTTTGTGTTTTTTCTTTTATGGTTCTTTGTTACTTTTGCTTTGCCAATTCTTTTGGTTATAGCGCTTGTTTTATTTCTTTATTTTTTTCTTAGAGATTATGTATTTAGTTATAAGCAAAATAATCCTTTTAATAAACGAAGAAAAATTGGTAAAAAACATGAAGATATTAAAGAGGCAGAAATTATTGAGGAAAAATAGAAGGGAGTGTTATTGATGTCTTTTGATAGAGCAAAAAAACATTTAGAGAAGTTTGGGTTAGATAAGAATGTTATGGAGTTTTCTACTTCATCTGCAACAGTAGAGGAGGCAGCAAGACTTCTACATTGTACCGAGGGAGAGATTGCGAAAACATTATCTTTTTTGGTAGATGAAAAAGCTATTTTGGTTGTCGTTGCAGGAGATAGAAAAATAGATAATCATAAGTTTAAGGAAGAGTTTCATAAGAAAGCTAAGATGATTCCAAGAGATATTTTAGAAGATTTGGTTGGTCATCAAGCAGGTGGAGTATGTCCTTTTGGTATTTGTGATGGGGTTATGGTGTATTTAGATCAATCCTTACAAAAGTATCAAACGGTATATCCTGCTTGTGGAAGTGCTACTAGTGCGGTGAAGTTAACGATTCCAGAATTGGAAGAAGCGTCTAGTTATCAGAAGTGGGTAGATGTTTGTAAGGACTAAATATTTTTATTCTTAGTTAAAAACTGGGAGGTTAGCGATGAGTATTGAAGAGGATATATTTAGAAAAAGAAAAGTAAATAAAGATAAGCTTACTTCTTATGGTTTTAAAAAAGAAGGAGATTTATATGTCATAGGTGTTGATTATTATCTACCTAATGCTAATTGTAAAGGTATTGATTCTCCGATTGTTTGGGTATCTGCTAATGGTAAAATTAATCAAACTTATTATGCTATGGATGCTTATACGAGACCTGTTGTTTGTTTAAAAGAAGAAGTTAAGACAACTGGACAGGACGAAACGGGTGCTTATTTGGTTGCTGAATAATTATGAAAAGGACAAATTTTGATTTGTCTTTTTTTTTCTAAGATTTTCCTCTTAACAAGAACAAACGTTCGTGATAAAATATAATTGGTGGTGCGATGAAAAAGGTTTATATTTGTATTGATTTAAAGAGTTTTTATGCATCTGTTGAATGTGTAGAGAGAGGACTTGATCCTTTGAATACTAATTTAGTAGTAGCTGATATTAGTAGAACAGAAAAGACGATATGTCTTGCGATTAGTCCTTCTTTAAAACAATATGGTATTGGTGGGAGAGCAAGGTTATTTGAGGTAAAACAATTAGTAAAAGAAGTTAACAAAAAAAGAAAAGGAGAAAATAATAATAGACGTTTTACAGGTAAGTCTTTTTTTGATGATGAGTTAAAGCGTGATAAGACAAAAGAATTAGATTTTATTATTGCTCCTCCTAGAATGTCTCATTATATGAATTTTTCAGCGAAGATTTATCATATTTATTTAAGACATATCGCTAAAGAAGATATTTTGGTTTATTCGATTGATGAGATATTTGCAGATATTACGAAGTATTTAAAGTATGGACATATGACACCACAGGAGTTTGTTAGAAAGATTTTAAAAGAGGTTATTCTGGAAACAGGAATTACTGCGACTGCTGGTATTGGGAGTAATCTTTTTCTTGCGAAAGTGGCGATGGATGTTGTTGCGAAACATGTAACAGCAGATCAGTATGGAGTAAGAATGGCAGAACTTAATGAAGAAAGTTTTAAGAAAAAGCTTTGGGGATATCGGCCGATTACTGATATTTGGAGAATAGGAAGAGGAATCGCAAGAAAACTAGAACAGAATCATATTTATACTTTGGGAGATATTGCGAGATGTTCTATAGAAAATGAGGAGTTATTATATCAGTTATTTGGAGTTAATGCTGAGTTATTAATTGATCATGCTTGGGGAGTAGAGCCTTGTACAATAGAAGATGTGAAAGTGTATCGGCCACTTTCTAAAAGTATTAGTACTGGTCAAGTGTTACCGTGTCCTTATTCTTATCAAAAGACAAAGTTAGTGATTCGAGAGATGGCAGAGTTACTTGCTTTACAATTGGTAGAAAAACATTTGGTAACTAATCAATTGGTCTTAACTATTGGGTATGATATTTCTAATGTTATTGAGGGGTACCAGGGAGAAGTAAAAGAAGACTTTTATGGTAGAAAAATACCGAAGCATGCACATGGCAGTATTACTTTAAAAGAAAAAACAGCTTCTTCTAAAGAAATTATGCAGGCAGTAACAAAACTATTTATGAAAATTATCAATCCTGATTTATTGGTAAAAAAGATTTATATTA
>CAJLUG010000145.1 GCA_905209745.1 uncultured Mycoplasma sp. | reverse complement strand
TCCTAACTGATACTTGTCTTGGTAATTTTCTTTTTCTTCTTTGGTGTTAAAATAATATGTTCCTCTTACTTTTTCTTCTCCTTTAATTTCTATTGTTACATAATCGTCTTTTATTATTTCTTTGGTAATGATACCTATTACTTTATTATCTTTTTCTGTGTAGCTTATATTGGGAGATGGTATTACTCTTATACAGGTTATTAGTATTGTTACTAATAAAAGAATGATGATATATTTATTCGACTGTAATAGAGTCTTTAATTTGTTCAAAGGTGCTATCTCCTATTCCAGATACGTTTTTAATATCTTCTATCGTTTCAAATGGTGTTTTTTCTCGATATGAGATAATGGCATCTGCTTTGGTCTCACCAATACCAGTAAGAGTCATTAATTCTTCTTTGGTGGCTGTATTAATATTAATTATTGATGGAGTACTTGTTTGTTCCTGATCCTCTATTTCTTCTTCTATACAAGCATCGTTTTGCACTTGGTCTTTTTCTCCTTGACACTTTTCTTGTAAGTATTTTTCTTGTTCTTTGGTATAAATCCAGTTTCTTACTTCTTCTTTACTATAAATAATAATTACCATTTCATCTTTTATTTTCTTACTTAAGTTAATAACAGAAGTATCGGCATATTCTGTTAGTCCTCCGGCTTTTTCAACGATATCAATTACCCTATCTTCTTTTGTTGCCATATAGATTCCAGGGGTAATTACTTCTCCTTTAATATCTACCATATATTCTTCTTTTATTTCTGGTTCTTCTTCGTTTGATTCTTTCTTTTCTTCTTTTTTAGTAATAGATGATACTGTCTTTTTTTCCTTCTTTCCTTCAAACTTGTAAATACCAAAACCTACTACTGTTGCGACAATTAGTGTTACTACAATGCCTAATAATATTTGTTTTCTGTAACGATAATGAAACGTCATTTACCTCACCTCAACTATATTATTAAGCAAAAAAAAAGGAATTTCTTTCTTAGATTGAAATTTCTTTTCTTTTCTTTACTAATTCTTTTGATTGGTTTTCAATAGTATCTGGCATAACATCCATCATTAAGTTTAGAATTACTTGTTCTACGGCAAATATATTACTTGCAGTAATACATCCTCCTGCACTACATTGATTACCGCCACCACTTTTTATTTTCTCTATCGATGGTGGTAATATTATTTCTTTATCTTCTGGTAATTCTAATGTTTGTAAATTCTTTAAGATGTTTCCGACATTAATATCACATTTACTTCTAGCACTTAGACCAACATTATATTCATTTGTATAGCCCATAACAACAGATACATCTGCATACTTTAACATTTTATCTGCTGTTTTGGCTAAGTCTACTTGTCTATAGATTGTTTTTGGTCTTTCTCTATTTAATGTATAAGATACTGTTGTTTCTCTTAATAGAGATCGTTTATATACTCTGACATGGGTATTGGCAATAATTAATTCTTTAGTGTCACTTTCATTTTCTACTTGTTTTTCACCGAATATTAGAGAATAAATCATTTTATCTTCTAAGTAGTTTGCGATAAATAAACGATTGACAGCATCGTAGTCAGCACCTTTTCTAAATAATTTTTCAGCAGCATCTAGTGTCGCTGGTGTAGTGTTTTTCATAAAACGTTTGGTGTCTAGTATAATACCTGCAAGTAAATAATTAGCAACTTCTTTTTTGTACTTTGTCTGGGTTGCATTTAATACTTGAGTAATAATTTCACTAGCACTTGATGCTTTTGTATCAATATATTTGATAGCATTATGAATTGTAAATTCATCTTCTTCGTGATGATCAATAATAAAAACATTTTTAAATTTATTTAAGTCATTTTTAGGTGCTATTAAATACTGTTTATTTACGTCGGTTACAAACAGTAAAGAGTTTTCATTTACTAAACTATTTACTTCCTCTAATGTAATAATATTATGCTCTTCTCTACTTTCATCTAATATTTTTTTTACTCCAGGATCCATATCTAGTGGAGAATCATCTACAATAATATATGTTTTTTTTCCTAGAGATTTTGCTAACGTTGATAAGCCTAAAGATGAGCCGATAGAATCATAATCTGGATTATTATGACCGACGATAAAAACTAAAGAAGATTGTTTTATTTGTTTTAATACGACATCTTTTAATTTTCTTAATTTATCACTCATTTTCTTTTTGCTCCTTAATGAGCTCTATTTTATCACATTTTTTCTAGTATGTCTATCTTATCTTTCATTTGCTGTTTTACGTTCCGTAGATAGTCCATTTTCAACACTTACACGTTGAACGATTGTTAAAGCTGCCATTAAACAAATCGTAAAACTTCCTCCATAACTCATAAATGGTAATGGTACTCCAGTCATTGGCATAAGACCAAAGATTCCTAATAAGTTAATGGCAATATGTAAAAAGATATAGATAGCAACACCGTAGCATAATAATGTTCCTCTATTGGTTGGGCTTTCTCTACCTATTTTTAATATTCTATATAGTAAGAACATATACATTAAAATAATTCCTACTCCAGTAATTACTCCTAATTCTTCTACTATAATAGCAAAAATAAAATCTGTATATGGTTCTGGTAAATATAGATATTTTTGCGTTGAGTTACCTAGTCCAACTCCTGTTAGTCCACCATTATTAATTGCGATATAGCAGTTACATACTTGATTACCTGTTGTTAATAGTTTGTCACAAGGATTTGTAAAGTCAAAACGTTCTAGTTGTCGTTCTAGGAGAACGGATTTTCCAGAACTAATTAATACTACACCTGCAAAAGCAATTAATCCAACAACACAACATACTGTCTTTATTTTAATTTCTTTTAGTATTGGAGCAGCTAAAAACATTAATCCAACAATAACTGTATAAACAATTGCGGTTCCTAAATCTGGTTGTAAGAAAATTAAAAAAGTAATCATACCACAAATAGCTAATGGAAAAAGACTCTTACCATAA
>CAJLUG010000144.1 GCA_905209745.1 uncultured Mycoplasma sp. | reverse complement strand
GAGGCAGGGCTAATTACTCTACCATTTAATTTATATCCTTTTAACAAGACTTCTGTTACTACTTCATCATCCATGTCTTCGATGGAGTCTGTCATTAGGGCTTGTTCTTGGGTAGGATCAAATACTTCTCCTACTCTATTAATTTCTTCTACACCAAACTTCTTTAATATTTCCATTAAGTTGGCATACATCATTTTAAATCCATCTAAGAATTTTGATAATTCATCTGTTAGATCATTATCATCTAATTTTATTGCCCTTTCAAAATTATCGACAACATTAATTAATTCTGTTACTAAATCTTGATTGGCATATTTTAACATATTTCCAGTCTCTTCATCTTTTCTTTTACGATAGTTTACTAACTCTGCTTGGGTTAGTTTTACTTTTTCTACTAATTCTTCGTTTTGTTTTTTTAAGGCTGTAATTTCTTGTTTTAGTTTTTCTATTTCTTCTTTTTGAGACTTTTCTTTATGCTTTATCTTTTTTTCTTTTTTCTCTTCTTTTTGAGGAGTTTTTTCTTCTTCTAATGTTTCTACTTCTTTCTCTTCTATTTTTTTCTTCATTTCTTTTTCCATAACTACCTACCTTTCTATATTTTCTTTCATGTATTCAAGCATGGAAACGACTCTATCATATTCCATTCTCTTAGGTCCGATAATGGCAAGTGTTCCTTCTTGGTTACCACTTTTAAATTTTGTTTTTATAACGGTAACATCATCATCGATTTTACTTTCACTACCAATATATACTTTAATATTATTGTCATCATCTTCTTCAATTTTATGAAGAAGTTCTGGATTATCTAGTTTACTAAATACTGACTGAATCTTTTCTATATTACTAAATTCAGGTTGGGTTAAGAACTTGTTTTTTCCAACTACATTTACTTCTTGGTTTGTAAAATCACTAAATACATGATAGAAGGCGTTATATAGTTGCTCATGTTGTTTTACATATTTTCCTATAATAGGTTTCACTTCGTATTCTAGTTTAGCACTTACTTCATCAATAGGAGTACCAGCAATTAAATTATTGATTAGGTTGACAGTCTTTTTCACTTCTTCTAGTGATACATCTTGTAAGCGGATGTTTTTATGTTCTACGTGACCTCGATCAGTAATTACAATTACAATCATACTAACATCATCAATCGGAACTACTTCTATTTGTTTTAGAAGATTCTCATGAGAAGTACTACCTAGTACTACAGTCGTATAATTCGTCATATCAGATATTACTTGTAGACTTTTTACAATTACATCTGATAATGCTAACTGTTGATTATGAAATACTGTCTGTAGTTTTAACATATCTTCTCCGGTCATTTTCTTTGGTTCCATTAAGTGATCGACATAATAGCGATAGCCATCTTCACTTGGAACTCTACCAGAAGAAGTATGTGTTTTTTCTAATAAGTTTTTTTCTTCTAAGGCAGACATTTCATTTCTGACAGTAGCACTTGAACATTTTAAAATTTTAGATATTGTCTTAGAGCCAACTGGAACTGGATCTTTTATATATTTTTCAACAATCAACTTTAAGACTTTTTCTTGTCTATCTGTCAACATGGTGACCCTCCTACTTCTAGCACTATTATTCTACGAGTGCTAATGATATTATATGACACTTTTTTAGCACTTGTCAATATATTCTGCTAAGTTTTTTAGAAAAAAGAAAGGTAGATGTCTACCTTAATAATTGGCTAAAACAAATTTCCATCTTTGCATCATATTGGAATTTCTGGACTGAACTTCAGCGACTCCGTTATTGGTGTTATAACTCAGATTGGTGTTTTGGTAGGATATTACAGTATAATAACCATTTTCTAGTGGAGTAATCGTCCAGCTTTGACCATTTTTTTGGTCTTGGGCATTTTCTAAGTTGATTTTATTACTACTACCAATATCTATTACTTTACCACTCGCTCTATTTTCGATTCTATAACTATTACCATTTGGAGTTACATGCCAGATTTGATCTAGCTCTCCGGTTAATTCTCTCATCTGGGCAAATATAATGTTATTTTCTGTATAGGATGTTAATACTTGATTATTACTATTTGCCGAAAATAGATAATAATCTCCTTCTGGTACTGGTCCTGTTGCGTCGATATTAAACGTGTTATAGCGAATACCATTTGTGGTTTCATCTTCGTTTTTTGCACCTGTTGATGAAGTATCAGAACTTATGGAACGTATCGCTTTATAATTACTGTTATCAGAACTTACTTCTAAGCGATGATTTTTAAATGATGTGTTGTATTTATGCCATACGGCAATTTCATCTAGGTTATAGATTTTACCAAGATCAATTGTTACACAGCTACCACTTGGTGCAGTATATTTTGAATCTTTATTATCCATGATACCATCGGTTATAACACTTTGGGTAGAAGTTGCTTTATTATAGGCTACGTTATTACTAGCTTTTATTGTTCCATCGGCATTATATTCGTTAACGATAGCTTCTATTTCTAACCATTCGGCGTTACTACCATTTGTTGTAGTAATACAGTCTCTAATATATCTTACATTATTTAGCTTTTGATTAGTTCCTTGTCTTGGAGGGGTATTTTTAGGATTATCTGATACTTTTGTTACTTTGAATTTTCCGTTATCACCATTTACCCCTGAAATCATAAGACCATTATAGATTGCTGGAACATAAGTACTCATTTGTGGAGTTCCATCGGCATTATAGTTTCCATTATGATAGGTAAATGTTTTACTTACTTGACCAGTTACGGAAGGAATTCGTACTCCGGCATAACCTACGATGAAAGATGAGCCTCCACCAGCACCGTTTGCGGCTTTTCCTCCGTAGTAACCTCCGCCTCCTCCGGACTGAGAGGTACTACCATTGCCACCGACTCCTAATTTATTTCCAGTAGATTGCGTTCCAGCTTGAGAAATGTTCCCACCAATTAAAGTTCCTCCGGCACCACCAGCAGAAGGTCCTCCTCCGGCACCTCCGGCTGCAACCATCAGACGACTG
>CAJLUG010000143.1 GCA_905209745.1 uncultured Mycoplasma sp. | reverse complement strand
ATCAAAACTTTTGAGGAAGACGACCGGTTGGACCTGCATTATCTTCAGTTCTAATTATGGCAAGTAGTGCCGAAAGTATGTTCCTAGGAAATTTACTAGTATTAATCTATGCGATTGGCTTTATTATTCCATTTTTAGTATTAGGTTTATCCACAACAACAGTGCTAAACTTCTTAAAAAGAAAACAAAATGTATTAGAAAACATTGTAAAAGTAGGTGGGCTTTTACTAGTATTAGTAGGTTGTTATACCCTAGTTACGAATATAGACATGAAAAAAGAAGCCAAAACAACCGAAAATTGTACAATTAATGAAGAAACAGGACTAGCTAGTTGTAAACAAGGAGGAAAAACAACTTCTCTTAAGAAAAAATATAAAATTGATAAATTGACTCTAAAAGATCAAAATAATAAACCATATAATTGGGAAAACTACAAAGATAAAACGGTAATACTTCATTTTTGGCAAACAGACTGCATTGCTTGTAGAAATGAATTGAAAGAATTAAAAGAAGTTTATAAACATTATAATCAAAATAAAGATGAAGTGATACTACTATCCATAGTATCACCAGAACTAGAACACAAGAAAAAAAGTACAATAAAAGATTTTATAGAACAAAAAAAGATTAATTTCCCTGTATTAATCGATGAAACAGGAGAATTCTTTGAAAAGTTTGAAATCATATCTTATCCAAGTACATTTATTGTTAAAGAGTCTACACTAGAATTAACAATACCAGGAGCAACCACCAAAGAAAAATTAACAGAATCTGTGGATAAGATTAAAAATGAATAAAGTATTCACAAAACCTGTGAATATTTTGTCTTTTATATAGAGATAAGTTATAATATTGATAGAAGGAGAGAAGAGCTATGTGGATGATATGTGCATTATTAACTTTTCTTTGTTGGGGTACTGCAGACCTCTTCTATAAGATAGGTAATAAACAAGAAGGAAATTATAATCATTTAAAAACAGGAATATTTGTCGGATTGGTCATGGGAATTCATGCAACCATCTATATGTTAGTAAAAGATATTACATTTAATTGGATAGAAATTATTCGTTATTTACCAGTATCACTATTATATATAACGAGTATGGTTATTGGTTACAAAGGATTAAAGTACTTAGAATTATCAATTGCGAGCCCTATTCAAAATAGTAGTGGAGTAATTACTGCTTTATTATTGTTAGTATTTTTTAAAGAAACTCTAGAGCTACCTGCATATATTGCATTTTTATTGATACTAATAGGTGTAATATTACTAGGAATAATAGAAGCCAAAGAAGAAAAAGATAATAGAGTAGCCTTTAAAAATATGTTAACAAAAAAGAAAGTAATTTTACTAACGATTATCTTCCCTATTTTTTACACAATACTAGATGGACTAGGTACATTCTTAGATGCTATATATCTAGATAAAATGAACCTAATTAGCGAAGACAATGCTTTAATTGCTTATGAATATACGTTTTTAATTTATGCAATCATTACATATATTTATTTAAAAACTAAAAAAGAAAAATTAGAAATTCATAAAGAAAAAAGCAAAATCATTGCCGCAATATTTGAAACGATTGGTCAATTCTTTTATGTATATGCAATGTCTGGAAACGCAGTAATCGCAACTCCAATTGTAGGATCATACTGTATATTATCGTTAATTTGGTCAAGAATATTCTTAAAAGAAAAACTATCCAAAAAGCATTATATTGCAATTTTCTTAGTAATTATTGGTATCATTATACTTGGAATATTAGATATTTAAAGGAGGATTATGGAAGAGAAAAAGAAAAAAATAATTATACTTATCATAATTATTATATTGGTACTATTAGTGTCTGGCATAATCTTAATATTATCTCTGCCACCAAAAGTAGATAATACACTTTTTACTTTAAAAAAAGATTTAAATATACCAGTTTACAGTAAGCAAACAGTAAAAGATTGTATGGAGTCTATTGAGGGAAAGGTAATTACAAATAAAAAGATAAATACAGAAGAATTAGGAAAACAAGAAGTATCTTTTATTTATGAAAACTTAGAAGGTAAAAAAAGAACAGGAACATTTACTGTAAAAGTAGTAGATGTAGAAGAACCTCTCATCTGGTTATCAGGAAGTTATAGTGTCCAAGTAGGAACAGAACTAGACCTTGCCAAAGCAGTATTATGTGCAGATAACTACGATAGTAACCCTACTTGTAAAATAGAAGGAGAATATGATTTAAATACTGCTGGAACCTATCCATTAACGTATGTCGCAACCGATAGTAGTAAAAATGAAGAAAGAGTAGACTTTAATTTATATGTCTATGAGCCAGCTCCACCTACAACAGAAGAAGAACCTGCAGAAGAACCGGTAAGAACAGCTTTTCATGAAGTAGTTGCTAATTATAAAAATGAAAACACTGAAATAGGAATTGATGTTTCTAAATGGCAAGGAGAAATTGACTTCAAAAAGGTAAAACAAGCAGGAGCTAGCTTTGTCATGATTAGAGTAGGTTCCCAACAAGGGGTAGGTGGAAAATATATACTAGATGATTACTTTAAACAAAATATTGAAAATGCTCTAAAAAACGATTTGAAAGTAGGTATTTATTTTTATTCCTATGCAGATAGTCTAAAAGAAGCCAAAAAGCAGGCTAACTGGGTCTTAAAACAAATAAAAGATTATGACATAACACTACCAATTGCCTTTGACTGGGAATGCTACAACAACTTTAACGAAATGGAATTAAGTCTATTCGGACTAAATGAAGTAGCTGAAACATTTCTTGATAGAATAGAAGAAAAAGGCTATGATGGTATGCTTTATGGTAGTAAAAATTATTTAAACAGTATTTGGAAGTACCATGAGTATGATGTTTGGTTAGCTCACTATACGAATGAGACTGATTATGATTCAGAATATGTGATGTGGCAATTATGTCAAGATGGACAAATCGATGGTATTAATACTCCTGTAGATATTAATGTTTTATATAAAAATAAGGAGGATTAAAATGCTACATAAAAT
>CAJLUG010000142.1 GCA_905209745.1 uncultured Mycoplasma sp. | reverse complement strand
TAGTTTTCCAGTATTTAATATTGCGGATATTGGTATTACTTTAGGATTCATTATTTTAGCTATTGGTATTCTTAGGAGGGATGGAAATGAATTTAGAGATTCAAGTACAAGAAGAAATAGGTGAGAGAATTGATTTATATTTAGCTAATAAGTTAGAGGTATCTAGGAGTAAAATTCAAAAACTTATTAAGCAAGATCTTATCTTAGTTAATAATAAAAGTGTTTCTAATAATTATGTTGTGAAATTAAATGATCATATTTCGGTTTTAGGGGAGTTAGAGTATGATTTTTCAGTAGAAGCAGAAGATATACCGCTTGATATTGTTTATGAAGATGATGATTTACTTGTTATTAATAAGGAATCTGGAATGGTTGTACATCCTGCTCCTGGACATTATCATGGTACGTTAGTTAATGCTTTACTATATCGCTTTCAATTATCTAATAAAAGTAAGATGCGGCCTGGTATTGTGCATCGATTAGATAAAGATACTTCAGGAGTGATGTTAGTTGCTAAGAATGATGAAGTTCATGATATGTTAGCAAATATGATTGCTAGTAAAGAAGTAGAACGTCATTATTTAGCGATTGTTGATGGAGTGATTCCTCATGATAGTGGAACAATTGATGCTCCAATTGGAAGAGATCCTCATAATAGACAGAAGATGGCTGTTACAGATATTCATGGGAAAGAAGCTGTTACACATTTTAAGGTGTTAGAGACTTTTTCTAATCATACTTTAGTGGAGTGTGTCTTGGAGACTGGTAGAACACATCAGATACGTGTTCATATGGCCTATATTGGTCATCCTGTTACTAACGATCCATTATATAATAAGAAGAAAGCAACTGACTTTGGTCAGATGCTGCACTCTAAAAGTATTAAATTTGTCCATCCTATTACTCATCAAGAATTATTTTTTGAAGTAGATCCTCCAAAAGAATTTTTAGACGAGTTAGAACGTTTACGTAGCTTGGAAGAAAAATAAAACATTGCCTATTTTTGCAATGTTTTATTTGTTACAAAGAAGCAATTAGAAATTAGATTAAAAAAATACAATATTATATATTTTTTTATTGACTATCAAACGTATGTTCTGTAATATATATAACGATACATTTGGAATATATCAGGTGCTTTTTCCTTTTTTTTATCTATTTTGATGAAAGAAAGGTGGTGATATTTATGACAAAAAGAGAATCATCTCTATTTTTAATAATATTACTACTATTTTTAGTTGTTATTATAATACTTCTAAAATAAAAAAAGCATCTGATTTCAACTTTCGTTGATTTCAGATGCAAACCCAACATTAAAGGGATAGCATCTGATTCAAAAGTACCAAATGTATCCTTTTTTATTATATGAAGTTTTCTTCATTTGTATTTATTTTAGCACAAATTATTTTTACTTACAAGCTAACAAGCTAACAAACTAAATATTTAATAAATATATCGTTAGTGATAAGAAAGTTGCAAAAAGGGTAAATAGAATATAAGGAATTAAATACTTAGCACTACTTTCTTTTAATTCATAAGTTTCTTTATATAAGAATAGAGAAGTAATGAATGTTACTATACAAGATATAAAACCTAAAAAAGTATTTTTAAATAAGAAAAAGAATGGTTGAAAGCTTTGATTGGCTAGATAGTTGATTAAGAGTGTATATTTGTAACTTTTTGGTAAATCTTTTACTTTGTATCTTTTTAGTATTTGGTAAATTGATATAGCGATACAAAGGTAAATGATGCCCCAAATAATACCGTAGGCCCATGATGGTGGAGTAAAGAATGGTAAGTCTAGGGAGTTATAGAATTTTTTATCAATAGGGATTAAGCTTGATAGAAACCAAGGTAGTAATATAACAATAAATTTTAATATTTGTTTCATAAAACACCTCTTTCTTTATTTTATGTTTTAGTATATAATATTATTCAATGAAAAATGAAATTATCATGGATGACAAGAATATTCTTGTGATGAAATTACTTCATTATTTTATTATAGATAAAAATTATAATCCTATTATATTACAAGGTGTAGAAAATGAAATTTGGTTAGAAAATATGGATGAGGATTATAAAGTAGTTCGTATTGTATCTAATTATATACATAATGATGAACAATTTAATTTTGATATATTTAAGACAAAGAGAATAGTAAAGAAGATTAAGAAAAAGACATTATCTTTTAGTATGAATACCTTAAGTATCTTTTTGGATTTAGGAGATAATGTTAATCAAGATATTCATGCTATTCCTAATGTTGCTTGTGTAAAGATTGATAGTGAAGCTGATTTTAAGAAAAGTGATATTATTAAAAAAGAGTTTCCAGATCTTACTAAAAAACTTAAATATACAGAAAAGGGTATGGCACTTTTTGCGAAGATTACGAGTGATATTAATGAACATAATAGACGTGATGCGAAAAAGATTAATGCTGTTTTTTCTAATAATTTCCCAATGATTACTTATTGGCTTATTGCGATTAATGTAATTTTGTATGTAGTTCCTGTTTTATTTGGTCAATATAATAATTTGATTAATAATTATTCTGTATGGGGACCTGCCATTCGTGATGGGGAAATTTATCGTTTATTTACTGGTATGTTTTTACATGGTGGTATTATACATTTGTTATTTAACTGTTATGCTTTATATGTTATTGGTTCTCAAGTAGAAAACTTTTTAGGTAGATTTAAGTTCTTAGTTATCTATTTAGTAGCTGGTATTTCTGGAGCATTATTCTCTATGATTTTTGGAGGAAACTATGCATCTATTGGTGCCAGTGGCGCTATTTTTGGTCTTATGGGAGCACTTGTGTATTTCGGATATCATTATCGTGTTTATTTAGGAAATGTAGTTAAGAGTCAGATTATACCATTAATCTTATTAAACTTACTATTAGGATTTACGATGTCTGGTATCGATAACTTTGCTCATATTGGAGGACTTATTGGTGGAACATTAACAAGTATTGCTTTAGGTGTAAAAGATAAGAGTAGTTGGTTTGAAAGAATTAATG
>CAJLUG010000141.1 GCA_905209745.1 uncultured Mycoplasma sp. | reverse complement strand
TCTATATAATGTTTCTGGTGTTTTTGATGTAAAAGCTGTTAATCCTGGTAATGTCAGTGCTAATATGATTAATACTATAAATTTATTTAACTTCTTCATTTACTCACCCTTTTCTTTGGTTAAATTTAACATCGTAGAGGTATTCTTTTTAAATAGTAATTCTACTGTTGCGGTTGGTCCATTACGATGTTTTCCAATAATTAATTCTACAATACTGGTATTGTCTTCGTTTCTAGCTTCCTTTTTATAGTAATCATCACGGTATAAGAAAGCAACAATATCGGCATCTTGTTCTATTGATCCTGATTCACGTAAATCACTCATGATTGGTCGTTTATCTTCACGGGCTTCTACACTACGAGATAATTGAGATAAGGCAATTACTGGCACTTGTAGTTCCATGGCTAGTGTCTTTAAACTTCTTGAAATATCTGATACTTCTTGTTGTCTATTGGCACCATAATTTTTGCCACCGGATATTAATTGTAAGTAGTCGATTACGACTAGAGCTAGCCCTTTTTCACTACTAGCTAGACGACGACATTTCGCTCTGATTTCTCCTATCGTTATTCCTGGAGTATCATCCATTACTAGATTTGTACCAGATAATTGAGAAATTCCTTCGTTGATTCTTTTCCAATCGTTATTCATTAAATTACCAGTACGTAATTTAAATCCTTCTATTTGACCTAGAGAAGAAAGAATACGCATCGCTAATTGCTCGGCACTCATTTCTAAGTTAAATAGGGCAACAGACTTTTCTTGGGTCATGGCGACATGAGTGGCAAGATTTAGGGCAAATACTGTTTTTCCCATAGCCGGTCTTGCGGCGATAATAATTAACTCATTAGGATGAAGTCCTGTCGTTAAGCGATCGACATCATACCATCCAGTAGCAAGTCCTGTTACTTCACCTTTATGCTCTGATAATTTCTCTAAATCATCTTGGGTTTTCTGTAATATTTCTTTGATTGATTTAAATTCACTGGATTTTCTATTTTTTACAATATTTAAGATCTTTTTTTCAGAGTTATCTAAAATTTCGTTTACGGACTCATCGGTGCGATATCCTTCTGATGCGATTTCTGTTGCGGTTTCTATTAAGTTTCTTAATATAGCCGCCTCTTCCACATTCTTAATATAATAATCAATATTACTGGCCGTTGGGACAAAGTTTAATACTTCTGTTAAATACTCTACTCCACCAATTTCTGATAATTGATTGTTCTTTTTTAGATATCCTGTGACAGTCGTAATATCAATTGGTGTCTTTTCGTCTACCAATTTATTCATTGCAGCAAAAATCTTACCATTTTTTTCATCATAAAAAGAGTCTGGTGTTAGGTTTTCACAGGCTTTTTGTAAGGCATATTTAGAAAGAAAACATGCTCCTAAAACAGATTCTTCTGCTTCTATGTTGTTTGGTAAGGTCTTGGCCATTTTTTGTCACCTCTATTTTATGATATGTTCTTTTACGGTTGCGACTACTTTAGGATAAAGATTTATTTTTACTTCATGAAATCCTAAACTAGCCATCGCTGTCGTCAATTCTATTTGACTTTTTGAAATATTATAACCTTGTTTTGCTAAGGCATCTTTTACTTGTTTTAGACTTACACTACCGAATACTTTATCGCCAGCTCCTGTCTGTACTTTAAACTCTAATACTAGTTTATCTAACTTTTTCTTTAATTCTTCAGCATTTTTCTTATTTTGTGCATCTTCTATTTTTTTATTTTGTTGTTCTTTTTCTAGTTTGGCAAGGTTTTCTTTGGTTTTGATTACTGCATAACCATTTTTTATTAAAAAGTTTTCGGCATAACCATCTTTTACTTTTTTAATATCTCCTTTTTTTCCTTGGCCTTTTAAGTCTTTAATAAAAATTACTTCCATTTATTCACCTTCTTCTTTAGAAATTGCTTTTTTTAATTCTTGTTCTACTTTACTAATCGTAGTATTTTCAAAACGAGCAGCACCATTATAGGTATCTCCTCCACCACCTAGAGCTTCTAGTATTTTAGATATGTTATAATTACCCAAACTTCTAGCACTTAAAGCAACGGTATCTTTTCCTATTTTCCCAATTACGAAGGAAGCTTCGATGTTATTAAAAAATAATAATGTGTCAGCTACTTTGGCTAAATCTTCTCTTCTATAAATTGTGTATGAACTAGCTTTTGTTATAGCTATTTTTCCATTTATTGTTTGGATATCTGTCAATAGTTTTTGACGTTCTGTATATTCATTAATGTCTTGTTTTAATAGATATTGTACTTTTTTAGCACTAGCTCCTAGATTGGCTAGATAGTATGCTGTATAGTACGTATTGGCACTTGTTTTTAAGGTAAAGTTGTTGGTATCTAAGACAATTCCAGATAATAATACAGTGGCGTAATAAGGCTCTAATTCTACGTCATAAAACTCTGTTAATTCTGCTATCATCTCGCAAGTACTAGATACCTCATTGTCATTAATCATTAATGCATTTTTAATTGTTGTTTTTCCTAAATCATGATGATCAATTACTATTTTTTCTTCTATTTTCTTTAAGACATCTTTATTTTGGACTAATTCTGTCTTATTGGTATCTAGAATAATTAGTAAATTTCTTTTTTCACTTGGATGAAGATATTTATCTACATCTTCTCCTCTAATAATTGGTAGGCATCCTTCTAATTCTCTTAATATTTTTTGTACTCCCAATTCATGATTTTTATCATCTATAATTATATAACAATTTTTTTTACGTTGTTTTAAAACAATACTTAATCCTATAGCGCTTCCTAATGCATCTAAATCTAAGTCTTTATGTGCCATTAAAAATATTCTTTTTGATTTTCTTATTAATTTATTTAGCTTTCTTCTTTCTTTGATTATTATCATTTTTCCCTCCAACGTCTCTAACTTATTATATAATACTTTCAAGGGTTTGTAAAATGAAAAAAGAGTCCATATTGAACTCTTATTATTTTGTATAAGGCATTAGAGCGATTGCTCTTGCTCTTTTAATTTGTGTTGAAATATATCTTTGATGACGAGCA
>CAJLUG010000140.1 GCA_905209745.1 uncultured Mycoplasma sp. | reverse complement strand
CCCCGGGCAGAGTCGAACTGCCGACCTATCGCTTAGGAGGCGATTGCTCTATCCTGCTGAGCTACGAAGACATAAGAAAGTAGTTATTACTTTCTCTTTTTACAATTACAGCCATTATTTTGATATAACTCTTTTAAATCATCAATATTTACTTTTCCATCTTTAATCATATTAGCATTATTATTATCTGCTTCTATCAACTTATCTGTATCTACTTTTTGATAATTTATCTTGGTAGTACTAGTTAAGACGTTATCTTTTCTTGTTATTTCATTATTGTAGTAGTCTATCCCATCATAATTTTGATAAAGTTCTTTGATACTTTCTTCAAATTGGTCTAGGGTACTTTCGTCTTCTACAATTACTTGTTCTACTGTTTTAAGATAGGTTACTATTTCGTTTTTATAGTCTGCTTCATAAGTTGATTTTAAAGTAATACCCTCGGCAGGATAAGATGACATGGTACAGGTCATGGTTCCTGTTTCTGGAGCAGTACAACCTGTTGTCAGTACTAATAATGCAAGGATTACTAATGTTTTTTTCATAATTACACTTCCTGAATTACTGTAATAATCATTGGTTTAGAGCCAGTCTCTTGATAGAAAAATTTACCTAGAGAGTCTCTTACTTCATTTTTGATTTTAGCGTAGTCGACACGTTTTACATTTTTTTCGATATTTTCTTCGACTACATTTTTCGCTAATGATTTGGTTTGTTCTAGTAAATCTTGACTTTCTTTTACATAGACAAATCCTCTTGTTAATATTTCTGGACCGCCTAAAATTTCTTTTGTTTGTTTATCTAGAGTGCAACTGATAATTACAATACCGTTTTCTCCTAATAATTCACGATCTTTTAATACTAAGTCACCAACATCTTCACTTCTTGTTCCATCGATTAAGATTTGATCTACTTCGATATGTTCTTTGTTATCTGTTAATTTTCCTTTGATAAATTCCGCAACATCTCCATTTTCTTTTAAGATGATGTTTTCTTTTGGAATTCCTAACTCTTCGGCAATTTCAGCATTGGCATATTGATTTCTATATTCTCCTTTTACTGGGAAGAAATACTTTGGATTTAATAGATTAATCATCAACATTAAATCTTCACGAGAAGCATGATGTAGTAAGTGTTTTTTACTAGATAGACTTACAGCATTTGCTCCTAGCATAGCAATTTCATCCATAATTAAAGCAGAACGTTTTTCAATACCAGGATATGCTGGTTCCGTAATAAAAATCGTATCACTTTCTTTAATCTTAATATATTTATCATACCCTTTAATAATTCTTTCTAAGTTATTAAATGGTTTTTCTTTTTCATCAGAAATTAATATTACAGTATCTTTATTATCTAAATCAGATAATGTACCAATTCTACTTTTATCTACGGTTAAGTATCCTTCTTCTAAGGCTTCATTAATCATATTTTGTAAACCTTTCCCCATAATAACCATTTTTCTATGAGTTTTTGATACTTCATTAAATATTTCTTGTATACGATAAAAATGAGCTGGGAAAATTGTTGCGATAATTCTATTTGGATTTTTTGCAAGTACTTCTCTTATGAAGCCCGCTACTCTATTATGTGGTGAAGTATGACCTTCTTTTTCCGCATACATCGATTCACATAATAAACATAGCACTCCTTGTTTTCCTACATAGGCAAGTTTTCCTATATCTGTTTTATAAGCATCTGGTACTGTCGCATCAAATACAAAGTCTCCGGTATAAACAATCGCACCATCTGGTGTATATAATACATAACATACCGCATCCGGTATAGAATGGGTAACGCTAATTGGAAAAATAGAATTTCTACCAAAGTTTAGTTTGGTATGAGGCTTAATTTCTCTTAATTTGGCCTTTTTAAGTTCTTTTTCATCCATGTCTTTTTTTACCATTTCTAAGGTTAGTTTCGTTCCATAGACTGGTACATTTGGTAATTGTTCAATAATATCTGGTGTTGCCCCGATATTACTTTCATGACCATGGGTTAAAAAGATTCCTTTAATATTTTTTTTATGTTTTATTAAATAATCAATATTAGGAATAATATAGTCAATTCCTAAATTAATATCATTATCATATTTTAGTCCGGCATCAAATACAAATATATCTTTATCTACATTTACTATATACATGTTTTTTCCGTTTTCATTTAATCCGCCTAAACTAAATATTTTTATTTTACTCATTTTAGTCTCCTTTCTTTTTTTATATCTCCTTCTCAAACAGCATTCCTATTATAGCATAGTTTCTTTTTTCTTACAAATTAGATAGCAAGTTTACTAAGAGCTACTTTCGCAGCTTCTTGTTCTGCTTCTTTTTTAGAGCCTCCTACTCCTACTCCATAAGAAATATCATCTATTTTTACTTCGACTGTAAATTTTTTGTTATGGGCAGGTCCTTCTTCTTTTACTAATTCATAATGAAGAGATTTTTGGGTTGTTTGGACATATTCTTGTAAAGCACTTTTATAATCACTAAAGAATGTAATCTCTGGATTTTCTATATATGGTACTATTATTTTTAAGGCTATTTTTCTTGCGGTTGCATAACCTAAATCTAAATAAATAGCGCCAATTAATGCTTCAAAAATGTCCGCAACGATTGCCTTTTTATATTTTCCGCCTTCTTTTTCTTCGCCATGACCTACTTTAATATACTCATTTAAACCTAAAGACATGGAATATTCATATAAAGCATTCTCACAGACATAACTAGCACGTACTTTTGTCATTTCCCCTTCTGTTTCTTGTTTATTTGAATATAAGTAGTCTGCTACTACTAAGTCTAAGACTGCATCTCCTAAAAATTCTAAGCGTTCATAATCTTGTTTTGCTTTATGTTCATTGGCATATGAACTATGAGAAAATGCTGTTAGATATAATTTTTTGTTTTTGGGTTTTATATTTAATTTTTCAAATAATTTTTCCATCTGCTTCACCATATTAAGTATATCAAAAATCTAGAAATTAGTATACTTATAATTGCTATTTTGTCTTGTTTATAGTAAAATGGAATATGGATATTATACAGGGTGATGGTATG
>CAJLUG010000139.1 GCA_905209745.1 uncultured Mycoplasma sp. | reverse complement strand
CTGTATTTAAGTAACTACTTGAACTATGTCCACTATATCCCAATCCTCCAAGTGTTGCTTCATACGCTGTAAGAAGTGCTACTGGATAAGTTAATTTACCATTCCCATTCTCACTACTTACCGTAAAAGAATCGGCTAAGCTTGGGCAACTTAAATCGGATACATAAGGGCTTGTTGCATTCTTTCCATATGGTCCAAAGCGTAAATATCCTGTTCCTGAATAATCTTTATCCCAACTGTTTAACTGATAGATACTTCGATCATTGCACCATACGGTATCTTCCAAATACTTCGTATATTCTGTCATATTATTACTATACCAATTATCAATAGTTGTCTTAATTGTTGAATCTGTTTGATTTCTTAGATTACTATCCTCTGGAAACATTTCATTTAATGCTCCCTCTATATTTACTCCGTTATTTAAGGTCATGTAATAAATGCTAGTTGGCCTTGTATCATGAACATAATAGACGGTACTACAAGTATTACTACTAGATAGACAAGTATATCTATGACCTTTTCCTACTACATTCGTTCTATCTGTATCCCAATTAATTGGCTTGCTTTCCACAGTATCTACTAAAGTATAACTACTTCCATTCCATGTAACATCATTTCCATAAACCCAAGTAAGGTCTGATGCTTCTTTATACAAACTATTATAAGACTCTCCGTTTATCATATTGATTCTATACATATAACTACTATAAGCATCATTTACATAAGATACTTCACTACAACTGGTTACGCTATTTGACCTACAAGTATACTTTCCTTTTAAATTTTGATAATTATCACTCCAAGTATATTGTACTGGATTTACTAAAGTATAAGTACCATTACTATAGGTAACAGAATCTGCATAATAGTAATTAGCACTAGACATGACTGAAGTGAATATTGTTGATTTTCCTACATAAGTATACCAATAATCAGACCCTATACTATCATCGCTATATTCATATCTTTTTCCTACCATATATCCCACATCTGCAGGGGATTTATAATTTTGATTAAATCTACTTGTTCCTATTTGAGAAGCTTCTCCTGTATTATTACAATATCCATTAGAGTCTGGTACTCCATCATAAATTAATTTTGTTCCACCAGTATCTGTAGTTCTTACTATCTTCCAACAGAAGTTCGCAAACTTGACATGGTTATTATCAACATCTCCTCTAAAGTACATAATTGGATATTCATTATCTTCTGTTCCTGAACGAATGTAAACTCCTTTTCCATTGATATCTGATGGTGCTTTTCCAAAATTAATCCCTGATGAAGATGATACAAACTTACTAGAAGTGTTATCCATTGCTGCTTCTTCTTTCATGAAGTTATATAGAGTTGGTGCTACATAAATTTTTCCGTCCATGGTTTTGGTTGTCGATATCTTACTCCACTCTGCTTTAATCTCTACATCACTTTCTGGCATCGTAAAATAATTATTATTGATTTTTGTGACATCTTTGGTTGCGATTTTCCAACCTTTGAATTGATACCCTTCACAAGTTGGTACTTGATCAGATATTTCTATTGTATCAAAGACTAAATGCTCTAAAGAATCTGGAACATTAGAAACACTACATCCATCAGGTGCATTCCCATCATAAGTTACTGTATACTTTTCTGATAGTATTGGAGTGTTAGTTGTTGATTCATATTCATTTTGATCATCAATTTTGCTTATTACTTCTGTACTTTCATTGGTTGGATAAAGTCCTCCAGTACCAATAAAATCATTCTTTAATTTTACTTTCATCGTTAATTCTACTTCAGTTCCACTTTTTAATTCATCGAAATTCCAAGTAATTTTTTGTTTACCATCTTCATCTGTTAGTTCTATATTTCCTTGGTCTACTGTGATTTGCTTTTCATTTTCTATTTCAAAGTACTCTGGATTGATATAATCAGTGATTTCAAAAGTATCATATCCTTCTGTAATACCTGAAGCATCAAATAAAACATTATCTAAATCTTCCCTATCAGCTGTATATTGTTTATCTGATATTTTCTTGATGGAAGACATTATGACGTCTCCCATTTCATATTGGATGCCATTAATTTCTACATAAGGATAGTATTGTTTTATTAAACTATATTCTCCTACTTCGTTTGGAGTATCTGTTGTAGGAAGTCCATCCGTTAAAAATAAAACAATCGTATCTCTATTATCTTCTTTTTGATAGCCTTGTAGAATAGATTCTACATTTAGAAGTGCCTGGTAATAGTTTGTCTCTCCTCCTACTTCAACTTTATCGATTGCATTGATTAAATTTTCTTTATTATTTGTTAAATCTAAAATGATATTAGACACATCACTAAAAGTAATTAAAGCAGCTTTATTTCCAGAATCGCTAAATAATGTATTGATTAATTCTTTGGCATTATCTTTCGCAACTTGGATTTTTTCTCCTTCCATAGAACCAGAAATATCTAAGACGAAGATAAAGTCTGTATAATTACTTTTATGTTTTACATTAGTATTTACTTTAAACTTTATCTCTGCTTCTCCTAATTTTGTCCAATAAGCGGACTTTTCTACTTGCCAGGAACCTTCTTCACTATTTTCATAATTCGTATTACGTGACGTAATCGTAATACTTCTTACAGGTTCCGTTGAGGCAAAAGCACAGCTAAAAGAAAATAACATTAAAGACACAACAAAAACAATTCCAGCAACGATTTCTTTTTTATTTTTAGTTACTATTTGTTTTATTCTTTTCATAGCTACTTCTCCTACTCTTAATCTTCTCTATCCCTTGAAAAATAAAGGCCCCAAAATCATAAAGGAAGTTACTTTATGATTTTTCCTTATATTTCAAGGAAAAAGTAGGGTTTGACTAAAAATTTGACTAATTATTTTTTAGTTAATAAAAAATAATTTATTAGTATTACTAGCAATAAAAGACATTTTTTGACTAAAAATTGACTAATTAAAACGACAAAAACTACTAATTTTTGCATAAAAAAACAATTTATCAGTGTAAATAAATTGAAAAAATAGCTAAAATATAGTATATTTAATACGATAAAGAGTAGATTTTAGATAAAATATTGAATCATAAAGTAACTTCCTTTATGAAAA
>CAJLUG010000138.1 GCA_905209745.1 uncultured Mycoplasma sp. | reverse complement strand
AGGAAGATCATGGTCATAAATACACTAGCTAACATTTCTTCTTTTCCAAATGTTTCTAATAAGAACACACAGAATTTAATTCCAAAAATAGAATGGATGATGGCAATGATTAATGGGAACAAGAAGAAAATAGCTACTTGTCTAAATAGAGCTTTATTTAGTTGTTTTTCACTTGCGCCTATTCTTCGTAACATCGAATATCTAGTGATGTTATCGGTACTTTCTGATAATTCTTTTAAGGCAAGTAAGGCAGCACTTGATATTAAGAAGATAATTCCTAGATATAGTCCAATAAAAGTTATCATCGCTCCTAGTCCTACACTTGCATCATAAATTGCAATTTTACTTGTACCATCTAGGGTTACATCTGGATATTTGTCATTTAACTCTGGGTTAATAAATACTTCTTCTATTTTTTCTTTGGACTTTTTGTCGTTGGCATTGTAGTTTGCAACCATATATTCATATTCCATTTCTGGGGCGTCTTCTGATAGTGTTATTACATTATCTGGGACAATAATGATTCCATCGGTAATATGATTACTAGACATTTCTACAAAGCCATTTTTTACTTCTTTATATTTTGGTGTTAATGTTTTGCCAAATATGGTTAATGGTGTATTTAGTCTTAATGCTTCATCTCTTAGTTCTGTTACACTCTCATAGTCACCAATAATCATATACTGATTCTCTTCTAAGGTGAATGTCTTGTTATTAAACATTTTCGCAATCTTATTATATTCACTTAGTTTTACGATGATTTCTGGTGATGCATAATCCATATAAGGGTAACGTCTTTTCATGGAATCGATATTTTCTCCCATTGTTGTTTCATAAGTAACAGATGAGTCTACATAAAGATGGATGGTTGTTTGATCTTTTAAATATTTCTCTTCATCGATTCCTAATTGTTTTAAGGTTTCAGAAATCGTATTAAAACTAGATTCTATTTCTCCGTCGGTATAGCCATATTCTTGTTGGAGTTTTTTTGGAATATTTCTTGTTTTCATTAACTCAATGTCAGCTGGAGCTAGTTCTTTTAGATTTTTTGTCATAGAGTTTTTAATAGATAGTGAACTAGATAATACACAAATTGTAATAAATAACATTAAACAAATAATGGTCATAGAAAATACTGTGGTGTTAATCTTACTACTAATTTGTCTTAGAGTAAAACTATTTAGTCCTTTATAATATACTTTTTTGGTTGACTGTACAATTTTTAATAGTAGTCCTGATAATGACCAGAATAAAAGGAAAGTAGATAGACATCCTAGAACTATAATTACTGTTAATTTTTTTAGGGTTAAAGAAGAGGCTCCATCTGGGACAGTTACTGTGTAATAACAATATCCTAGTATTACTACTGCGATTATAAATAGTAGTGTACAGATGATAGGGTTTTTAATACTTACTTTTTCTGACTTTTTAGATGCTTGAATTAAGTCGATTAATTTACAACGACTTACTTGAATGGTATTAAATATCATTACTAATAAGTACATAATACCAAAGTAAATAATGGTCTTTATTAATGCACTTTTTGAGAAAGTAAAGGCAAAGTTTGTCATATCTGCTTCAAACATATTCGCAACAAGTAAGCTCATTAATTGGGAAAGTAATACTCCTAGTCCTAGACCAACGATTAGGGAAATGATTCCTATTGCTATCGTTTCTATAAATAAAATGGCGGATATTTTTCTTTTTCCCATACCTAAGGTCATGTAGATTGCAAATTCTTTATTTCTTCTTTTGATTAAGAAACGGGAAGCATAGATAATTAAAAAACCTAGTATGAAAGAGACTAATACACTAACTGCAGATAATGTCTGAGTCATTAATTCGATAATATCATAGGTTGATTGTTTGGTCTCTAACAAGACTGTTTGACTATCTATTGCGTTAAAGACATAAAAGATAGCGACTCCTAATATTAGAGTGAAAAAATAGATTGCATAGTCTTTAAAACTTTTTTTGATGTTTTTTAGGGATAGTTTACAAAGCATCATTTAAATCCCCTCCAAGTAGTGTTACTACATCAATAATCTTGTCAAAGAATTCTTTTCTATTACTATTTCCTTTTCTTATTTCGTTAAATATTTTTCCATCTTTAATGAATATGACACGAGAGGCATAACTAGCTGTAAAAGCATCGTGAGTTACCATTAATATTGTCGTTTTATATTCTTTATTTAAATGATTAAAACTTTCTAGTAACATTTTTGAGGATTTAGAGTCTAGGGCTCCGGTTGGTTCATCGGCAAGTACTAGTTTTGGATTGGTGATGATTGCTCGTGCAGACGCTACTCGTTGACGCTCTCCTCCACTCATTTCCCAAGGGTATTTTTGCATGATGTCTTGGATATCTAGTTTTCTAGCAACTTCATTTACTCGTTTTGCTATTTCATCTACTTTGGTGTTTTGAATCGATAATGCTAAGGCTATATTTTCATAGGCAGTTAGTGTGTCTAATAAATTAAAGTCTTGAAAGATAAAACCTAGTTCATGAGATCTATATTTATTAAGGCTATTTCCTTTTAATTTGGTAATATCATCTCCTGCGACATAAATATGACCTGATGTTACTCTATCGATTGTTGAAATACAATTTAGAAGGGTTGTTTTTCCAGATCCACTTGCTCCCATAATCGCAACAAACTCTCCTTCTTCTACTTCGAAAGAGATGCCATCAATTGCTTTGGTCAAGTTCGATCTATTTCCATAATATTTTTCAATGTTTGAAATTTTTAAAATTTGAGACATGCTCATTTCTCCTTTCTTGTCTTCATTATAGAGTAACTTATGAAGATAGTCGCTGTTTTAATCTTACGGTACCTTACAATTTTGTAATATGAGAAAAAAGAGATTAGATGATCTAATCTTCTGGTTTGTAATAGTCATTTCTTTTAAAAGTAATTTTTACGCAAGTAAATTCTTTTTCTTGGGATTTAATAGTTACTTTGTGTCCTAGTTTTTGACATAGTCTTTTTACAATATAGAGTCCCATTCCCGTTGATTTTTTTCCTAGTCTACCATTTTTACCGGTATAGGTTTTTTCGAATACTCTAGGTAGGTCTTCTGCTTTGATACCTATTCCGTTATCGTATATAGCGAG
>CAJLUG010000137.1 GCA_905209745.1 uncultured Mycoplasma sp. | reverse complement strand
TATGGAATAGCTAGCGTTGGTGTGATTATTATTTTTATTCGATAAATAACTATGCATGGAATGCCCTAGTTCATGTGCTAGTGTTGATACATCGTTATAGTCTTCTGTATAATTTAATAATACAAATGGTTTGGTATCATAAGTACCTGAAGAATAAGCACCTGATGTTTTGCCACGATTTGGATATTTATCTATCCATCGATCGGTGAAGGCTTGTTTTAAAATATTGATATAGTCTTCTCCTAGTACTGATAAAGCATTTATTACTAGGTCTTTTCCTTCTTCAAAAGAATATTTTTTACTAATACTAGGTATCGTTGTTACATAACCATCATATAGGTGATATTCTTCTAAACCTAATTTATCTTTTTTAATAGCAAAATATTCGTATAGTGAATCTAGGTTGTTGTGTACTACTTGAATTAAATTATGATAAAGACTTGTTGGAATATTATCACTAAATAAAGCAAGGTCTAAAGACGAGTTAAAATTTTTTAGTCTTGCGGTTGTACTATGATATTTTACAGTACTTTCTAAAGTAGAAGTTAATGTATTTTTAAAACTTGCAAATACTTGATGTAGCTTTAGAAAGGCATCTTTTCTTACTCTTCTATTCTTACTTCTGATATAGATTCCATAATTACTTTGTGTTAATTCTACTTCTTTTTCATCTTCATCTAAGATATTTCCAAAACGCATATCAGCATCCATTAACATATCTGCTGTCTTACTAGCAGAAGATAATACGCTGTTGTATGAAGAAATGATTTTTTCTTCTTTTTCGCTTAGATTATGTCCTTGATATCTAAGGATTGTCTCTATCATATAGCGATATGGTTCTAGCTCTTCTTCTTCAGTGATAAACTTTTCTATTTTTTCTTTTTTCTCTTTTAGTATGGCTGGTATAACATTCATCTTTTCACTATATATTTGATATAGATTGGATGACTTCCCTAATAATTCTTGATAAGTCGTATTGGCCATATCTTCATTACTTTTAAGATTGGCATAGACATAGACTTTTTCTAATAATCTTTCTAATTCATCAGATTCAATTACAAACTCTTTAAAGTTTGTAGCATTTTTTAGAAATGTTTTCTTTTTCTTTTCTAATGTATTAATTTTTTCTATACATTTTTCGTAATCTTTTTGCCAGTCTTTTATTTCTTTATATACGCTTTCTACATCCCATGTATCTTCTTTTCTTACGGCACTTCTATCTAAGACTTTTTTCATTATAATCTCCTTTTTTTCTATATTTAGAAAAGTAAGTAGTCCCAAGGGACTACTTTATTACTCTTCTTCGATATCTGCTTCTTCTACATCATCGTCGTGTTTCTTTTTCTTGTTTTTCTTTTCTTCTTTTTCTTCTTTTTCACGTTCTTTTGCTGCTTGTTCATATACTTTAGAAGCTAGAGACATTGCTTTTTCTTGTAATTTTTCTTTATATTTCTTGATATCATCGATATCATTTTCATCCATAGCTTTCTTTAAGTCTTTGATTAAGTCTTCTGCTTCTTCTTTTTCTTTCTTATCTACTTTATCTCCAAGATCTTTGATTGCTTTTTCTGTTTGGAATACTAATTGTTCTGCTTCATTTTTAAGTTCAGCTTCTTCTTTACGTTTAAGGTCAGCTTCTTTATTTTCTTCTGCTTCTTTACGCATCTTTTCGATTTCTTCATCTGTTAAGTTTGTTGAAGAAGTAATGGTAATAGATTGTTCTTTATTTGTACCAAGGTCTTTGGCAGTAACATTAACAATACCGTTTGCATCGATATCGAATTTAACTTCGATTTGTGGTACTCCACGTGGTGCAGGTGGGATATTTGTTAATTGGAAACGACCTAATGTCTTATTGTCAGCTGCCATTGGACGTTCTCCTTGTAATACGTGAACATCTACTGCTGGTTGATTATCGGCAGCAGTTGAGAATACTTCTGATTTAGAAGTTGGAATGGTTGTGTTTCTTGGAATTAATACAGTCATTACATTACCTAATGTTTCAATACCAAGTGATAATGGTGTAACATCTAGAAGTACGATGTCATTAACATCTCCTGTTAATACTCCACCTTGAATGGCAGCTCCCATCGCAACTACTTCATCAGGGTTAACTTCACGTGATGGTTCTTTACCAAGTTCTTTGGTAATTAAATCATATACCATAGGTACACGAGTAGATCCCCCTACTAAAATTACTTTATCGATATCTTTTTTCGTCATATGTGCATCTTTTAAAGCTTTACGAACTGGCTCTAGTGTTGATTCTACTAAGTCAGAAATTAAGTCTTCAAATTTGGCACGAGTTAATGTCATATCTAAGTGTAGAGGTTCTCCGTCGTCACCTTTGGCAATAAATGGTGCAGATACTTGTGTTGATACCATACCAGATAGATCTTTTTTGGCTTTTTCAGCAGTTTCTTTTAAACGTTGCATAGCCATTTTATCTTTTGATAAGTCAACACCGTTTTCTTTCTTGAATTCAGAAACTAAGTAGTCCATGATTCGCTCATCGAAATCATCTCCACCTAAATGGTTATTTCCAGCAGTTGATTTAACTTCGAATACTCCGTCTCCTAATTCTAGAATGGAAACATCGAATGTTCCTCCACCTAAGTCGTATACTAATATTGTTTGTCCTTCATCTTTTTCAAGTCCATAAGCAAGTGCTGCAGCAGTTGGCTCGTTAATAATACGTTCAACTTCAAGTCCAGCAATTTTACCAGCATTTTTGGTTGCTTGACGTTGACTGTCGTTAAAGTATGCTGGAACCGTAATTACTGCTTTTGTAACTTTTTCTCCTAAGTAACTCTCTGCATAATCTTTAATGTAGGATAAAATCATTGCTGAAATTTCTTCTGGTGTATAATCTTTTCCTTCTAATTCTACTTTATCACTAGTTCCCATCTTTCTCTTGATAGAACTTACTGTGTTTTTATTTGTTAATGCTTGTCTTTTGGCAGCTTCTCCAACAATTCTTTCTCCTTTTTTGAAAGCTACTACAGAAGGTGTAGTTCTACTTCCTTCTGGATTTGGAATTACTTTTGGTGCACCTGCTTCTAGTACAGCTGCACATGAATTTGTTGTACCTAAATCGATACCTATAATTTTACTCATATATCATCTCTCCTT
>CAJLUG010000136.1 GCA_905209745.1 uncultured Mycoplasma sp. | reverse complement strand
TTAAAATACCAAAGCAACCCTAAGTAATTTTTAGTCAAGAAAAAAAGATGAAAAAATCATCTTACTTCTTTTTCTTAGTCTTAATATAGACGTCTCCCTTATCATCAAAATACTTTTGAATGGTCTCAATATCTTTATCTTCATAAATATTTTTTAACCTCTCATGTAAATTTCCATTTTCATAAAGCTCATAATATTTTTCACCATAATATCCAATATCATAATAGATATCTAACTGTTCAATAATTTCTTCCATACGTTCATGATTTGGTACAAAACTCTTAACAATTAATCGAGAATCGGTGGGACTTTTCGTTTTGTGTTTTTCTATCTGATTAATCTTTTCTTCTTCCTCTCGAACAATCTCTTTTAATGCCCCAAGTTGGCACTTGATTCCTTCTTTATCTTTTTTTCCATTCTTATAAACATGATAAAATATCCCTTCCATAACAATCGCAATAGGAAGAGCAATACCTAACATCGTTGCGAAATATTGTACTTTCTCAGAAGCATTAGTAAACTTTTCATTAATATCCATAAGATAATAAGCAAAAGCACAAGTCAAAAATCCAACACCAATATTATAAGGGTAAAATTTGTCCTCCTTCGTTAATTCTTCCGATTTTTCTTGTTCACTAATAAAACCCTCTAATTCCTCAACTAAATTTTCTCTTTCTAAAACTTCAAATAATTGATCGTAATAATTTAAATGTTTTTGTTCACCGTTATCTTCAACGACAACCACATCATCGCTGTATTGAATATATTCTTTATGCATAAACCAAACTCCTTCACATACTTTTATTCTATCAGAAGTTTTAAAAAACGTCTATTTATTTTAAAATAAAAATATGATATGATGAAAGAAAGTAGAGGGAAGTATCAATATGAAAAAGAAAAACATGAAAAAATTAATATCTATATTGGTTGCTGTTATGGTATTAGGATTCTATTATATTTTTGATACGTATCAACTAGGACCAACAACAGATAGTACCAATAAAAGAGTAGAAGAAGCAGTAGTAACAAGTAACGAGAACTTAGAAGTAACATTCCTCGATGTAGGACAAGCTGATTCTATTTTACTAGAGTGCGGTAGCAACAATATGTTAATTGATGCCGGAAATAACGAAGATGGCGAGAAAATCGTATCCTACCTACAAGAAGAAGGTATCACAGACTTTTCCTATGTAGTAGGTACACATCCCCATGAAGACCATATTGGTGGTCTAGATGACATCATCAACAATTTTCAAATAGAAACATTCTATATGCCAGATGTAGTAACAACTACCAAAACCTTTGAAGATGTATTAACGTCTCTTGAAAAAAACAATGTGCTACTATCGATTCCATCAGCAGGAGATACTTTTACTCTAGGAGATGCCAAGGTAAAAGTACTATATGTCGGAACCGAAGAAGAAAGTGACTTAAACGATACCTCAATCATATTAAAAGTAACTTATAAAGGAGTAAGTTTCCTATTTACAGGAGATGCATCTACCAAAATAGAAAATCAGATTTCTGAAGAAGATCTTAAAAGTACGGTATTAAAAGTAGGACATCACGGTTCTAAAACATCTACCAATAAAACCCTACTAGAAAGTATCAATCCAAGCTATGCCGTAATATCCGTAGGAAAAGATAATCAATATAAGCATCCCGAAGAAGAAGTATTATCTTTACTAAACGAAAGAAATATTAAAACATATCGTACCGACGAAGATGAAACAATAAAGATGATAACAGACGGAAGTAATATCGAAATAAATACTTTAAAAACAGATACGAACGGATAGGTGATAGAATGTATGCGATAGATAAAATAGAAGAAGATATCGTAGTGGCAGAAAAACTCGATTCTAATGAAAAAATAACATTTAAAAAAGATAGTTTTCCATTTACAGTTTATGAAGGCTTAATTTTTTCAGTACTAGATGGCAAAATAATAAAAGAAGAACAAATAGAACAAAACAGAAGAAAAACTCTAAGAGAAAAGATGGAAGCGTTAAAAAAACATGAGTAAAAATAGATATAGAATGCCTTGTAATGGCACTTGGTATGTCGAATATGGAGGTTATACCAAGAAGACTTCTCACTCTTGGGAGATTCCCTCACAAAGATATGCCTATGATTTAGAAATCAGAAAAAATAATCTACCATATCATGATGAGTCTGATAAAATAGAAAACTATTACTCTTATTTAGAAGAAATCTGTGCTCCATTAGATGGCTTTGTAATCACTATCGTCAATGAATATAAAAATACTCATATTACAAAAGATAGAAAAGTAATTAACGATTCTAAAGACCCTAAAGGAAACTATATCGTTATAAAACATCAAAATGGAGAATATTCTACCATATGTCATTTTGAAAAAGATAGTTTTGTAGTAAAAGAAGGAGACCTAGTAAAAGAAGGAGACATGCTAGGAAGAGTAGGAAACTCTGGAAATACCCAAGGACCACATATCCATTTTCAAGTCCAAAGAGGACCAGATCCAAGTCACGATCAAGGAATACCAATCTTCTTTAAAGATACATATAGTAATGGACGAAAGCACAAAAAAATAGAAAGAGGAATCGAAGTAGAAAGAAGGTCCCATGAATAAAATTGATAAAATAATAAATAAAGTAGTAGAAAAACAAAAAATCAATCAACATTTTGAAGAACTAGAAATAAATAAGGCAACCCTAAATAACATCAACTGGGAAAACTCTACATTTGATTACCTAGAAATAGAAAATAGCAAAATCACAAACTCATCTTTCGCAAACATCAATCTAAGTAATCAGTCCCTATATAAAGTAAAATTTATAAACTGCAACTTTGTAGGTACAAACTTTTCAAGTGCCTTTATAAAAGAAGTAGAGTTTATTGATTGCAATCTATCATACGCCACATTTTCTATGGCAACATTAGAAAAAGTAGTCATAAAGGACTCTAACTTAAAAGAAGGAACCCTATATAAAATCAAACAAAAAGACTTACAATTCATAAATTGTAATCTAGATTCCTTAGATGTATATAATACCAATTTAAATAAAATAGATGTCACAACCTGTAATATCAATCATATAAAAATTGATATTCCCAGTATTGAGGGCTGAAGGTGAAACGAAGAACAAGCCCTTGCTTTAGCCAAATTCCTAGAGATAA
>CAJLUG010000135.1 GCA_905209745.1 uncultured Mycoplasma sp. | reverse complement strand
ATATATAATTTAATAAATAATTATGATTTAAAAAAGCATTTCCAATAGTAATTACCTTAGGTAACTCCACCTTTAATAAGTCATTATTAGAAAAAAGAAATCTATTACCAACAGTCACTACACTTGGTAAATATAACTGTTTCAAATTCATATTGTAATAAAGAAAATTATTGTCAATCATCGTTACTTTTGGCAATTTAATTTTTTCTAAGTCATAATTATGATAAAGAAAATTATTCTCTATCATTAATGCATTTAACATTTCCAACTCTTTTAATGTTTCATTATAATAAAGAAAATTTTTAGGAACCCACTCCAAATTATTATTTTTTAAAGAAATTAAATGACTATTGCTATCTAAAGAAAAACAAATAGCCTCACTCTTTTTCTTTTCTTGAATAATAATATTCTTCTTATCTGATTCTTTATCGATTGTAATTTTTTCTATATCCCCAATCGTATCTGGAAAACTATCTTCAATTTTCTCATCATATAACTTTATTTTCTTCTCCTGCAAGTCCAAAAGAAAATAATCAAATAGAAGATATCTCTCCTTCGGATACTTCTTCACTTCAAAATTATCTATAATAACATTATCTTCACAATAATAAATATTGTTAATTTCATAATTATACTTATAAAGTTTTCCATCACCTGCCCTAATATATCCAGGTAATTCAAAATGTTCGTTCTTATGTACCTGTCTCATTCCATAATATCGTTCAAAACTATCAGTTAAACCAAAGATAATATTATCTAAATTATTACCATAAGTAGAATCAGGATTATTTACCCTATGGTTATATCTATTTTTAATAGATAATGTATGTAAAGAATCCTTCGTAAACTGAATACTAATAACAGAAGTTCCATATTCATCTTGTCTTTGAGGACTTAAAAAATCTTCTCTTTTTATTTTATCTACATTATCTTTTACCGCAAAAAAGACATGACAACGATTTAATCTACCACCTTGAAAAGTACAAAGCTCTTCTCCAGAAGCATAATACTTTTTAAACACTTGAATATCTTCTTCTGTATGACACTCATACAATTGATAACCGACTTTTCTTAATAATTCTTCTGGAGTTTTATCTATCTGAGTCCGATAATTATTCTCAACATCAACCAGACTATATATATAATTTTTAAAATCAAACTCTAAATTGTTTTCGAGAATATCTCGAGCGATAGAATGGCTTTCATGAAAAGAGTGAAACAACAGATTAGGTAATAATCTTTCCTGTTCAAGTAATGTTGGAAAAAGTTCTCTACATAAATGCATCATTTCTTCGCCATACTTCTTCTTTATAATTTTTAAATCCTGATTCATACGATCACCCATGATAACTTTCTTTAATCTCATGTATTAAACATCAAAAGAATAATACTATTCTAACACAAACATTCATAAAAACCAAAAAAAGAACCATAAAGTTCTTTTTTTACCAGAAATAGATCTATTATTATTAACCATAATATCGTTTTAAATAAATCATATCCTGACCCATCTGAATCGCAATAACCTCTAAAGAATTTTCATCATTGATGACTTTACCATAAACTCCGTCTAATTTTCCAAAACTAACAGCCCTATGATTCAATTGTCTTAATAATTTTTCATGTATATAAAGTACATCTTTCTTACCAGGAAGTTTTTCTATATCATAAAACTCAATATTAATTTCATAGAAATTATTTTTAGAATCTTTCAAAATATATTGATACCCTAAAACATCATCAATAACTAACTTTACCATCTACCATCATCACCTTTCCTTATCCAAAGACTCCCTTTTTTCATGAGATTCATCTAGCATAATATCTAATTCTTGCCTAACTTGTTTCATATCATTACCCACATCGTCATGATCTACTTGTTTCATCAGCTTAAAAATAGCATCACAAGAATTTTTACCTATCGAAATTCCTTTTGGTAATTCTATACTACTCAGTTTCTTATTACACTTTAAGAAAGAAATACCAATTTCTTTTACTTCTGGCAAATAAACACGATTAATATTTTCGTTATATTCAAGAAAGAAATTTCCTATCATAGTTGCTTTTGGTAATTCTATTTGATTTAGTTTCTTATTACATCTCATAAAATAGTTACCAATAACTTCTAAACTTGGAAATTGACAGCTACTAATCAACTGATTATATTCAAGAAAGCCTTGTCCAATATTAGTTACTTTTGGTAATTCAATGTGACATAATGATCGGTTCTCATTAAGAAAACTATTCCCTATAATAGTAGCATTGGATAATTCAAGAGTTTCTAAATCCCAATTACTACAAAGAACATTATCACCGATAATAACTGCATTTTCCATCTCTAAAACTTTTAATCTTTCATTATAAGAAAGAAAATCATTAGGAATATTTTCTACATGATTATTTCGAAAAGAAACTAAATTATTACTTCTATCTAGTCCTAATAAAACTGCATCCTCTTGTCCTCTTTGTTTAATCACAACAGTTTTCTTATCTCCATCTTTTTCTATATTTATTTTTTCTATTTCATCTAAAATATCAGGAAAACCATCCACAATATCTAAATCATATAAACTTGCCATTTTAGACTGCAAATCTAAAATAAAATAGTCAAATACAAGATATTTTTCTTTAGGATATTCTTTTACTTCAAAATTATCTATAATAACATTATCTTCACAATAATAAACATTACCTATTTCACAGTTATATTTGTAATATTTACCATCATTAGCCTTAACATATCCCGGTAATTCAAAATTATCACATGTAAATTGTTGATGCATGCCATAATATTTATCAAAACTATCTGTAAGTCCTGGAATAATATTATCCAAATTATTAGCAAAAGTAGAATCAGGATTATTAACTCGATGATTATATCTATTCTTTATAGATAACGTATGAGAAAAATCTTTCGTAAACTGTATACTCATAACAGAAGTCCCATACGCATCTTCTCTAGAAGGTTTTATAAAATCTTCTCTTTTTATTTCATCAACATTATCTTTAACTACAAAAAACACATGACAGCGATGTAACCTACCACCTTGAAAAGTACAAAGTTCTTCCCCAGGTGCATAATACTTTTTAAACATTTGAATATCTTCTTCTGTATGACACTCATACAATTGATAACCAGCATCCGTTAGTAACTCTTCTGGAGTCTTATCAATTTTAGTTATCTTATTATTTTCAATATC
>CAJLUG010000134.1 GCA_905209745.1 uncultured Mycoplasma sp. | reverse complement strand
CCTTCCGCAAGAACACTATTAGTTTCTTTCCATTTACGAACTAGTATATCAATAGCAGGTTGCCACATAAATCCAATAGCAGTATCATAATTACTTCCAAAGTCAACAATAGTTTTAAAAGCATTAAACGTATAAGTATTTTCATTATGTATAGCCCCCTCTTTCATAACATCGAGAATATGAGCAGTAGTCTGAGAACTATAAGGATTAATCAAATAGCCATCAACATTCTTATCATCTCCAGACCAACCAAAATTCTTATGAGTAATACGAATATGTTTATTACCAATAGTTTCAACATTTTCTTTACCGTATCTATTAACAGCTTCTTGCTCACTAATCACATCAGTAGTGTACATAACTTTAATACCTTCGCTATGATTAGCTTTAGTAACATTTCCAATACTCATAAAAGTATCTCTATTAACACTGATACCTTTAAGTTTAATACCAGAAGTAGCAGCATCAAACCAATCAAGTTGAGTAAAGAAATCACTAGGAGCAACAGTTGTTTTATTAGCACCAACTATTTCTGCATAAGTTTCATTAGCTTCTTTGACATTTTCAAAGTTAGAAGTAGTAGTATTTTCTTCAAATGCAGTAGGATTATTAAGTATATCGATAAATGATTGAATAATAGCATTAGTTCTAGCAGCTTGACTACTTGTATCCTCCACGGGGAGTTTTAAGTATGATTCGTAAGACTTAAGTCCACCATCATTAGCAATTTTTTCAACAACTTTAAGATTGCCATTATAACCTTCAAGAGTAGCATTAATAGCATCTTCGCTATTTTTTAAAGAAGCTCTAATATTACCTTGTTTATTATAAGTCTTACCAAGAATTTTACTACTAGCTTTATCTACATTATCTTTAACATAATTAATATACCCTACTTCATCTTTAGTATATCTAGCATGAGTAATTTCAGTTGGAATACCTTTAACAAGATTAAATGTTTTAGACATACCATAAACACTATCAACGTCAAAGTCAGAACCAGTTTGAGTAACCCATTCATCAGGAACAACAACAGTACTACCATAAGCATCTGGAAGAAACTCTTTAACATACATAATACATATAGATTGTTTACCTTCAGTAGGAATACGATAACCAATCATAGTACGTAAGCTATCAGGAACTTGTTCAATATTTAATCCTTTAAGTTTACTACTCCATCTAGGAAGTTTAATTTCAGTATAATAAACAGGAGTGCCATCAACTTCTCCAATCTTTTTATATTGAAGTTTACTATCCGTTTGAGTTTGTTTATCAACTTTAAATCCAAAATCAGATAGCTGAGCAGCGTGCCAACCACTAATAAGTTGTCTAGTAATATTAGTATTAAAATAACTATTAGCAATACTTTCAAGTTTACTATTAATATTAGATAAGAATAAAGGAAGATTATTAAATCCAGCACTATCTAAATCGAAAAACTCAAGAAGAGCTTTTTCAACTCCTTGTTGTTGAGCATTTTCTTTAAATCTATCAAAGAATACAAAACGATTAAGATTTTTAATAGTACCATTAGAATTTAAATCAATATGACCATTATCATCTAATCCAATACCAAGTTCAGCACAAGTTTTTTCAAAACTATTTCTAATATTAGCTACATAATTATTAAATACTTTATCTTTAAGTTCATTAAGTTCAGTTCGATTAGGAAGATTATCAAGCATTTTCTTCATAATCTGAATAGCAGCTTTATTACTAGCATCAACCATATGTTGAGGAACTTCTTGCTGACGATAAAGATAATTATAACTAAATAGTTCAGAATTATCAAATACATTATTATCAAATTTTTTAAGAGCTTCATCAGTTAAAACACCATCATTATTCCAAAGTGTCATTCTGTTATGTTGTGCAACTTTAACAGTTTCAACAGTATTAATTTGATGAATACCTCTATTAGTCATTATATTATAGACTTTTTCAAGTTCTGTTCCTTTAATAAGTTTAGGAATAAGAACAAACTCAGCGTTCTTTACTTGTCTAGGAACTTCAATACCAACAGTAGTATCATAATATAAATCATAATAGAAATTCTTTTGAATTTGAACTTTATTAGCAAATTTAGTCCAATCAATTTTATCTATTGGAGTATCATCTGTAAGACTTTGAATAAGTTCAGCATATTTATCTAATTCACCAGCAGCAGTAATACGACGAATCCATTCTTCAAGAGTAATATAAGATTGAGCATCATTAGCATTAACACCGCCTTTAAATGGTTCTAATATTCGTTCTCTATCTTTTTTATCAAGTCCAGCTTTTTTAAGTTGATTATCAAGTCTATCAATAACAACTTTATCAGAAGCTTTAAAAGTATTATAAATAGTAACACCTCTAAATTTATCTTGAAGAACTACTTTTTTACGTTTAGTAACTCCATTAACAGTATAAGGAACAGTAACAGCATTACCTTTGATAGTTATATCATATAAATCAGTAGCTATATCTAAATCATTTTTAGTAAAATCAGTATTACCAAAAGGATTACCACTAGCTTGTACTTCTTTAATACGTTTTAGAATAGCTTGACCATTTTTATAAAAACTTTGGTCACCACCATACATATCGTACATACTATCTCTAACAAGATAATCATTAACTAGAAATTCAGCTAAAGATTCATTATTAATCCTATCATCAATAAATGTACCATATTTATTTTTAAGTTCTTTATAGCCATTAGTTATATATTCATTTAACCAATCAGCAACAGCATCTTCAAGAGCAATACGTTGTTCTGCATTAAGAACTACTTGATTATTAACATAGCTAAGCCCACGTGTAGACCCCCCGTAGAGGATGTCAATAGTCTTACCATACCCAATTAGTTCATTAAACGCTCTATTACTATTAGGAGTAATTTTACTAACTAATCGTTTAAAACTAAATACTCTACCAGCTAAAACTTTATGTCCATCTTTAGTAATAAATACATTACCTTTTCCATCTTTATGATATTGATTATAAAAATGTTCAGGTTTATTATTATAAGTATCACTAAATTCAAAATCTCCATTAGTTAAAATAGGATTACCATTAGCATTAGTCTTAAACATTATATTAACAGCTTGAGCCATATTAGTAAGTTCTTGAATAGCTATATTATAATACTGTTTAAATAATGGATGTTCTTTATTTATAATTTTAGTTCCATTTTCTAGCTGACTACGTAATCC
>CAJLUG010000133.1 GCA_905209745.1 uncultured Mycoplasma sp. | reverse complement strand
CTAGGTACTGCAGCACGTCCTCTAACTCCATTTTCTAATATTACATCTACTTCAACAGTAGGATTACCACGAGAATCTAATATCTCTCTTGCTTTTACATCTTTTATTTTCATATCATCATCTCCTAACATATATTATAATGCATTTTAAGAAGCATCAAAATGTTTTTTTAACTCCTTGACACAATCTTTAAACTCTTGTCCTCTGATTTCACACTCTTTATATTGATCCCAAGAAGCAGAAGCAGGACTTAATAAAATAACATCCCCAACATCAGAAACCTCATATGCCTTAGAAAAACCATCTTTTAAGAACTCATAACTATAAGTTGGTATCAAAAGACTATTACCAAACTCTAAAACTCTATTACGACATTCCCCAATCGCAACAATCGCTTTTACATTTTCCATATAAGGTTTAAGTTCATTAAAATCTTGTCCTCTCTCTAATCCCCCTAAAAATAAAATAGTAGGTTCATAAAAAGAAGATAAAGCAATCTGTGTACATTTAATATTTGTTGCTTCTGTATCATTATAAAATTTACGACCACAAACCGTATCTACATACTCAAGTCGATGTTCTACACCACGAAACTCTCGTACCACTTCTAAAATAATATCATTAGAAATACCCAACTCTTTCGCAACCATAACTGCTGCCATTACATTTTCTACATTATGCATACCAGCAATAAATATATCACTACGACTAAGTACCTTCTCCCCATAATAATAAATATCTTCCCCTTCTAAATAACAACCATTAATGGTATTTTTACTAGAAAAATATTTAACAGTAGAAGAAATATTCTTAGTCTCTTCTAACACTTCTCCATTTTCCATATTAAGTATCGCAATATCTTTAGCAGTTTGATTTTGAAATAACTTAGCCTTTACTTTTTTATAAGCTTCATAACTTCCAAAAAAGTCAACATGTGCAGGACTTAAATTAGTCATAACTGCAATATGAGGATTGAATTCATATAAATTTTCAAGTTGTTGACAAGAAACTTCCATCACAACAATATCCCCAGATTTTAACTCTTCTAAAATACTAGATAATGGATATCCAATATTACCAGCTAAATATACTCTCTCTTTAAAAGCTTTCTTTACAATCTCATAAGTCAAACTAGTAGTAGTAGTCTTACCATTAGTACCAGTAATACCAATCAAAGTAACATTATCTGGAAATAGACGATAAGCCATCTCCACTTCATTAATTACTTCAATTCCTAATTCTCTAGCTTTTAATACATATTTATGACGAATAGGTACTCCTGGATTTTTAATTAGATAATCAAAAGAAGAATCAAGTAAATCATCAGGATGACTACCAAAGACAAGCTTTACTCCTAACTCTCTTAACTCTTTTATTTTATCTTGATCTAAAACTTCTTCCTTCTTGGCATCATTTAAAATAATTTCATTTCCTCTATGTGCCAAAACTTTTGCAGCTTCATACCCACTACGAGCAAATCCTAATATTAAAATTTTATTTCCTTGAAACATAATATATCACCAATATAATTATACTATAAGCAACCCACTTTGACCACCAAAATTATTGAATATATTGAAAGAAGAAATGAAAATATGCTATAATATAGAATGATAGGAGATACGCGATATGAAGATAGTAACCATTAGCCCAGAACAATTTGATAAATATGCCAAAAACCATCGTTATAGAAACTATTATCAAACATCAGCATATGGAAATACTATGAGAAAGTTTGGTTTTAATGTTCACTATCTTGGCATTACTGATGATTCCAATGTTTTAATTGGTGCTTCTTTATTAATCTATAGAGAAGTATTTATGAATCATAAAATTGCCTATGCTCCACACGGAATCTTATTTAACTATGAAAACCCTACGCTACTACAAGAATTAGTAGAAAAACTAAAAAAAGTATTAGGAAAACAAGGTTTTATGTTACTAAAGATGGATCCTTATATCCCATCAACAATAAGAGATCATGAAGGAAATATCATGAACTTTAATAACCAAGTAAATCTAATTATGGCAAACCTAGAACAAGCTGGTTTTATTCATCAAGGAAGAACTTTATTCTTTGAAGGAGAAAAACCCAGATGGGAAGCCTTAGTATTATTAAATAAAGACATTAGAACAATCTTTAACAGTTTCAGTAAAAGAACAAGACATAAAATTAGAAAAGCAGCCAACTCTGGAATTGAATGTTACAAAGATCCAAGTAAAAACATTAATGAACTATATAATTTTATGAAAAGAAAATCTCCAAAACCAATAGAGTTTTATAGAGAATTAATTAGTAATTATAAAGATGATGCAGAAGTCTATTACGCCAAAATAAATACTGAAATATATGTTATTAATAGTAGAAAAGCTTATGAAAAAGAAATGGAAAGAAATGACCAAATAGCTGAAAAAATACAAGACCCATCATTAACTCCCCAAGCCAAAAACAAACTATTAAATAAAAAGATGGAATCAGACAAACTATTAAACACTTATAAAAACAGTATGGTACAAGCAACCAATCTATTAAAAGAATATCCAGATGGCTTAACAGTTGCGGGAGCAATTGTAATTAAATATGATAATTCTGCTTTTCTATACATGGATGGTTTTGATACCAAATATAGTAATTTAAATCCAAACTACTTATTAAAATGGCGAATGATTGATGATTACAACAAAGAACATCTAAAATACCTAAATTTAAATGGTATTGTTGGTGAATTCGAAAGAAGAAATAGATATTCTGGATTAAATGAAATGAAACTAGGTTTTAATTCAATCATTACAGAGTATATCGGTGAATTTGATATCATTCTAAACAACTTCACATACAGTCTATATAAAAGTTTCAACAAAAACAAATAGAATGAAGGGATAAAGTGACCAAAACAAGAATAGTACTCTGTGGAAGTATGAAAGTAAAAGAAGAAATTATAAAGGTAAAAGAAGTGTTAGAAAAAAAGGACTACGACGTTTTAATACCAAGTGAATGCCTAGAAGATATACCAAAAGAAATTGCCTCACGCATCCATTTTGATAAAATTAAAGATCCAAAAACTGAAATTGTATTAATAGTAAATACTACAAAAAATAATATAGAAAATTATATTGGACCAAACTCTTTCGCAGAAATTGCCTTTGCTTTCTACTTTAACAAAGAAACATATCTATTAAACGATTATTATGAACCATACTTAGATGAACTAAAAGCTTGGAAAGTAAAAGTACTACATAATAATCTAGATAATATCAAAAAG
>CAJLUG010000132.1 GCA_905209745.1 uncultured Mycoplasma sp. | reverse complement strand
AATAAAATAGATTTACCACCAGGTAGGTTATATTCAAAAAAGATTCCATGGTCTAGTTCTACAAATGATTATCGTTTATTTGTTGCGACTGAATTCCTTTTTAACAAATCAGTTCATAAAACATATACAGATTATTATTTTGATGGCTTTACTTTAAATGCAACGAATCAATACTCTTATTTGATGAATTATTTAATTAATGATACTCATTTTAGTGATGATAGAGATGAAGATGATTATTATAAACAATTGCTTGTTTTGTGGGCATTAGATCGTCTTCGTGGTTTTGAAGATAATAAAAATTATGATTTTGATTCTGAATTGCCAAGAGATAATAGCTATCAAGATAAATTGGAATCAGAAATTATGGTGTAAATGGTATAGAGTATGTGTGGAAATATGCTAATAATTTGTCAGCTGGGGATAAGGAATTATTGATTCAAGGAAAATACGGGGATAAAATGCTTATGTATCTGGATACATGGGAAAATTATGTAGAATGGTATTTGGATGGTTCTGAAGTAGAACTTGACCCTATTACAGAAGAGGATATTTCTTATCATGTAACCAATGATTATATTGAAACAAAATTAATTACTCCTACTAGTATAGGAAAAGTATATTCTGAAAAATTTGGTGGTTATCGTGTTAGAGTAGAGTCTCCTATGATTGTCGTGAATAAAGAGGGAGAAGAACAGACGAAATTTAATGCTGGTGAGAGTTTTAGAGTAAGAATACCAATATCTGAGATTAAAAATCAAACTTTAAATTATTCTATTTTAATTGATGGTCATTTTGATTTTGATGCTTTACGTTCTTATTATGGATTTGAAGTGTCAAGATCAAGCGCATGGGATCCTAGAGATGAGTTGTATCATGACTTACAAAGACATGCTTTTAATAGGAATTGTAAGATTACAGAGACTTTAGAAGATAGTATATCTTTAGAATTTACACAACAAGTTGGTAATTTGGATGTTAGAGTTATTGATGCCTCTACGGGTAACAATTTATCTAAGGCAGAGGTTACGATTTATGATAGTTAGGTAATGAAGTTTATCGATATGAGACAACAGAAGATATCTTATATATTACTTTACCAATTGGAGATTATGTTGTTCGTCAAACAGTTACTCCACCAAATTATGAAGCAACAGTGATTGAAGCTAGAATTTCTGTTTTAGCCAATGATACTACAGAAGCGGTACTTGAAAATGTACCATTGATTAGTGTACCGGATACAGCGATTGATACGACTATCTTTGTTGTTATTGGAGGGTTGGTTTTCATAGCTGGAGGAATAATTTTGGTTACTAATTTACAAAAGAAAAAAGATTCACATTAATTTTTGTGAATCTTTTATAATGATTATTTTATTGTTCCTTTCAATTATTCCTTTTTCTTCCATCTTTTTTAACTCTCTCATTAAGTTTGATCTATCTACAAATAGATATTCTGATATGGCTTTATAGGAGGTTGTTACTTTAAAAATACCTTTTTCATTCATTCTGTTTTTTAAGAAAAAGAGAATTTTTTCTTCTACCGTACGTTTGGATAATAGTTCTATTTTCTCATTTTGTTGTTTGTTATCTATCACTAATAAGTCGAATAATGTTAAGACTAGATTGTTATGAAAGAAACAGGCTTTATTACAGTCTTTTAATACTTTGTAGTAGTCAATAAAAATCACTTCGGTTTCTTGTTCACTTTCGATATAGATTTCATCTTCGGAGTCTTGAAAGAATAAATTGGAAAAAATATCGTTTTCTTTTAATTCTCTTAATATCGTTGTGTTCCCATCCTTATCCATTTTTAAGATATTGGCTTTTCCATAAGTAATAAAACCTATTTTCTTTTTGATGGGTGTATAACTTAATATTAAATCCTTGTTGTAAAATAATTGACGTTTGGTATTGACACAGCTTGACAAATTTTTTTTAAAATCTAGTAACCTTGTTTCATCCAAGTATTTCGACATATTTTACCATCCTCTCTTTTTTTATTTTAACAAATTTTTCTTATTGTTGCAAATGCAACAATAATATTTTTATTTTTGCTGTAGAATGAGATTTGTAGAATAGGAGAAGTAAGTATGACAGAAAAAATTATGGTGGTAAAGAAAAATGGGGAGTTAGAAAAATTTGATCCAGAAAGAGTAAAAAAAGCTGCGACAGCTAGTGCTGAGCGAGTAATGGTTGATTTAACAGAGGGCGCTTTAAATAAAATTGTAGATAAAGTGTTAGAACTTTTAGGTACACAGACTTCCAATCCAACGGTAGAAGAAATACATAGTTGTTTGGAAGTTGCACTTGAAACAATTAATCCTTTGGTTGCGAAGAGTTATAGAGAATATCGAGATTATAAGAGAGAAATTGTTCATATATTAGATAAAGTTTATAAAGATGCACAAGTAATTACTTATATTGGGGATAAAGATTGTGCTAATATGGATAGTGCTTTGGTTACGACACAGAGATGTTTAATATATAATAGTCTTAATAAAGAGTTATATAAGAAGTTTTTTTTGACTAGTGCTGAGATTGAAGCTTGTAAAGATGGGTATATTTATATTCATGATATGAGTGCTAGAAGGGATACGATGAATTGTTGTTTATTCGATATTGCGAATGTCTTAAAAGATGGTTTTGAGATGAGTAATATTTGGTATACAGAACCTAAGACATTACAGACGGCATTTAATGTTGTAGGGGATGTTACGATTAATACAACAGCTATGCAGTATGGTGGATTTACTCTTCCTGAGATTGATACTGTTTTGGCTAAATATGCAAAAAAAAGTTATGATATGTATTATAAAGAGTATTTAGATATTAAAGGTAAGGAATATGTTAGTGAAGCAGAAGATTATGCTTGGCGTAAGACGATACGTGAATGTGAACAAGGGTATCAAGGACTTGAATATAAATTAAATACTGTTAGTTCTAGTAGAGGAGATTATCCTTTTGTGACACTTACGTTTGGAGTTGACCAAGATAAGTTTGCGGTTATGATTACGAAGACGATATTAAATGTTCATCGTGAAGGACAAGGTAAAAAAGGTTTTAAGAGACCTACGGTATTTCCAAAACTTGTATTTTTATATGATAAGAAAGTACATGGTAAGGGTGGTGTTTTAAGAGATAGTTTTCTTACTGCAATTAAGTGTAGTGAAAAGACGATGTATCCTGATTACTTATCTTTAAGTGGTGAAGGGTATGTTCCGGAGATGTATAAGAAGTATGGAAGAATTGTTAGTCCGATGGGGTGTCGTGCCTTTTTATC
>CAJLUG010000131.1 GCA_905209745.1 uncultured Mycoplasma sp. | reverse complement strand
ATTAACTCTACTAGTGTAAAAGCTTTACAATTTAATTTTTTCATCTTTTCACCTCTATCCTATTGTATTTTATTTTATTATACCATGGAGTAAATAAAATTAAAAGGAATAAATTTATTATTCCTTAATGCTTTTGCCTAGTTCAATTTTAAATCCTGATACGGAAGTATCTTCTTTATAATAAGCATATAAATTTCCTTCTCTATCAATATAGATATTTTCGATATTTTTATTGTCTACTTCAGTATCTAATGCTAGAGTTTGTTTTATTTTTTCTTTCATATCCTTTGTATTTATTTCGTATTTGGCAATCATTTCTTTTTTTGTTAAGATTTTATCTTCTTGTTTATCATAATTTAGTATTGTTACTTGTTCTTCATTTAGTCCGTTACATAAATCACTTTTATTTTGGGTAAATACTAAACTAAGGAATTCATCTTCTTCATAATAATCTATAAAATCTTGCATTAATGTTGTATACTTATAATTTTCTGGTAAAGTACAATTCGTTTTATCTGTATTTTGCATCATTTGTGTTTTATCTTTTTTTATCTGTTCATTTATCTTATCTATTTCTTTTTGTAATTTAGTACTTTTTCCTTCTAATGTAACACGTGGATAAGTAATCGCCCCCATATAGCATTCTGTATTATCTTCACAAATTTCTAGTCTTTCTTCTGTTACTTGAATCATGTTTTTTACTGCTTTTTTCTCAGTTGTTTTTACTACGTTTTGTATAATAATTCCAATTAAGATTAATAATACTATTATTATTACTATTATCGCTATTTTTCTTGCATTATTCATATTTACTCCTTTTTCTTCTTTTTCTTTTCATAACGAAGTTGTTGTCTTGTTTCAAATACTAGTTGCAAAAACTCCATAAATTTTTTATTGGCTTCATAACTCATATTGGGGAAAGCTTTTAGTAGTCGTGATGTTAAAGTCGTATGTTTTCTGATTGCATTCATTACTTCTTTTTTTATTTCTGAAGTTGCATCTTTGCGAACATATTTAGTAATTGTTTTTTTCAGTCTTACTGTAATAAAAAAGGATTCAATAAAGTCTATTACAAAAATAAACAACAAAATAATCGCTAGCATGATTGTTATTACTTCTGGTAATAGATAGATCATTCTTTTAAAGAATGGTTGTATCAATTTAATTACTAAAATACTACAAATACCAAATAGGCAAGCATTATCTAGACATACTCTACCATTGATATTAAATTTTTTTTGTGAATAATCCCACCAACGTAATTTAAAGATTTTTTCCATCAATAAACTAGTTATATATTCTAGTAAGGTACAATAGAATGCTCCCATGATAAATAATGCAAGTAGATCGTCTTCATAACCTTGTAGGAAAAAAATCATGATTAGAGCACCTACTCCATATATAGGTAAGTAGGGTCCTATTAAGAATCCCCTATTTAATACTATTTTTTTACTTCTAATACTTACTGATAATATTTCTACTATGTAACCAAGTACAGAATATAGTAGAAAAAGTAAAAACCATGCAGAAAAAATATATAACATAGGCCACCTAAATCATTAGAGATAATAACATTAAGATTATACCAAGTAATAGTCCAATGTTACGTTCTCCTGTATATTTTGTCTTTTTAATTCTTGGATAGATTTCTGATATTAGAATAAATAATAACATACCAAATGTTAACGATAATAAACAGCCAACCATCCATTCTGGGAATAGTCCATTATTTAATATTAGAGAAATTCCTCCTCCAAATAAGGTTGATAAAGCCACTACTCCTAATACAATCCATACCTTCTTACTTTTTTGATTACCTTGATAGAATGTTGTCGCAATCACCATACCTAATGGTAGGTTATGAAAACCTATACCAATCGCTAACATTAGACCTGTTTTTACATCTGTTAAGACGGTTGAATAAACAACCATTCCTTCTACTATATTATGAATAATTAAAGCAATGGATGATATTAGTCCAATATGGGCCAAATTGTTATTTGCTTCTTGTTTATTCATTTTACCAGAATGATGATGATCTGGTACATAATGATCTAATAGTCTTAAGATAAAGTAGCCTAAGGCAGTAAATATTAAAAATAACCAAATATAACGTAAGCCTAATTGTTCAATAATTTCTGGTAATAAATCTAAGACTACAAGCATGATGATTACTGAGAAGGCAAGACCTAAAGAAAAGTCTGTAATTCTTTGCTTTTTATTGGCTAAAAAAGCAATTAAAGCACCTATTACAATAAATATACTTAATAAAAATGTAACTAATAATCCAATTAATTCAATACTCATCTTATCACCTATCTAACTATTACATATAATATTACTACGATTGCAAGTATAATGCGGTAGAACATAAATATTTTGAAATTATGTTTTTGTAAGTATTTTAATAAGTATTTAATACATAGTAAACCTATAATAAATGATACTAAAATACCTATTACAAATGTTCCTAAATTAGCGATAATTATATTCCATACTGAACCCTTTAATAATTGTAATACTACTGCTCCTAAAACTACAGGGGCACTTAAAAAGAAGGAAAACTTGGCAGCACTTTCACGATCTAGCCCAAGTAGACGTCCTGCCGCTATTGTTGTTCCAGAGCGAGAAAAGCCTGGTATTAAGGCAAAGACTTGACTACAACCAATTAATATGGCATCTTTTAACGATAGTTTTTTTATATCTTTATTTTGTTTACTATATTTATCGGCTAGATAAATAATGATACCCATAATAGCTAACGCTAAAGCGATTACAATATAGTTAGAACGAATCACTTTTTCAATTGGTTCTTCAAATAAGACTCCAACAATCGCAGCTGGAATGGTTGCGACTACTAGATACCAAAGTATTTTTCCTTCGTCATCTTTTACTCCTTTGGTAAAGCCTTTTTGTATCATATGGATAAAGTCCCAGAAGAAGTAGTCTGCAATCGCAAGTAAAGTACCAAAGTGCAGGGCAATATCAAAAGTAAGTTCCATATTGGCTCCCATACCTCTTCCAATTCCAAAAATATCTCTAAAGATAATTAAATGAGCCGAAGATGAAATTGGTAAAAATTCTGCGATCCCCTGAATAAAACCTAATATTAATATCTCTAATATTTCCATGATGATCTCCTTTTACTTAATTTTCAAATACTTCCATAATCAATGGTACTACGTGTTTTTTACGAGATACACAGTTTTCAACAAAGTATCCTTCCTCGATATTTTCTTGTCCATAGACTACATCTACTATCGATTGTCCTTTGGTATCAAAGATTATATAACTACGAT
>CAJLUG010000130.1 GCA_905209745.1 uncultured Mycoplasma sp. | reverse complement strand
AAGATAAGGTTGTTGATTATGGAAAAGCAGCTTGTAATTTAGAATCTAGTTATATCGAGGTTACTAGAGTATCTAAGTCTGATCATAGCTATTCCTTATATTTAAAGTGTCCAGCAAAGACGATTGATACGACAGAATAAGAAGTTTTACTTCTTTTTTTTGGGTAATTATGTTAGTATAAGTCGTGAAGAAAGAGGTGGCCTATGAAAGTATTGGTAGAAGTGGCTAATAAAAATATTACTAGGACTCTCTTCTTATTCTGTTTTGAATGCAGTTGGTTTTACAGTAGAAGAGGTTTCTTCTATTGCGAAGGAGTATCCTACTTTAGAAATCTTTGTTAAAATGGATAAGAACTTTATGAATGATGAAGTGGATTCTTTAAAAGACGTTTTAGTAGAGTTAGATCAATTACCTATCGAGGGAGTATTTTTTTATGATATGGCAGTCTTAGAGATAAAACAGGAACTATCTTTAGCGCTTCCTTTGGTATGGAGTCAAACTCATATGGTTAGTAATTATCGTACTTGTAATTATTTTTTAGAACAAGGTGTTAATTATGCTTTACTTTCTAAAGAAATTACGTTAGATGAGATAGAAGATATTTCAGAAAAGTCAAATATTTCTACTATTGTTGAAGTTGTTAGTCATCCTAGTGTTGGATATAGTAGAAGAAAATTAGTAAGTAATTATTATCAGGACTTAGAAGAAGAAGGAAATTCTACTTTGTCTATTTTAGAACGTATTACAAATCAAAAATATATTGTGAAAGAAGAAGATGCTGGTACGGGATTTTTACTTGGTCAGGTTATGAATGGTACTAGTGTTATTGCTTCTTTATATCGCATGAATATTGATTATGTCTTATTGCGAGAAGAGGGGATTTCTGATTTTTTAGAGCTTCTTCTTGATACTAAAACCTATGTTGATTGTGGATGTAAGGATACAAACTATGTAGAAAAATATAAGAAGTTAGGGGATAATACAGGATTCTTTTTTAAGAAGACTATCTATAGGGTGAAGAAATGAAAAAAATAGAATTACTTTCTCCTGCTGGAGATTTAGAGAGATTAAAGGTTACTTTATTATATGGAGCAGATGCGGTTTATATTGGTGGAGAAAAATATGGATTAAGGGCCAATGCTACTAATTTTACTATTGATGAAATTAGGGAGGGTTGTCGTTTTGCGCATGCTTTAGGAAAGAAGGTCTATCTTACTTTAAATATTGTTTTTCATGATGAAGATATGGATGGTGTAGAAGAATATATTGGAAAAGTAGTAGATGCTGGTATTGATGCATTTATTGTCAGTGATCCTTTTATTATCTCTTATCTAAAGAAGAATTTTTCTAATGTGGAAGTACATTTATCTACCCAAGCTTCTACTACAAATTATAAGAGTGTATTATTTTTTCAGAAGCAAGGAGTAGACCGTGTTGTTTTGGCACGTGAGGTGTCTTTTCGTGGTATGAAGGAGATTATTGATAAGACAGGAATTGATATCGAGGTCTTTATTCATGGAGCGATGTGTACTTGTTATAGTGGAAGATGTGCTTTATCTAATTATGTTACTAATCGTGATGCGAATCGTGGAGGATGCGCTCAAGTATGTAGATTTTCTTTTGGAGTAGATGGTAAGAAAGATTTTACTTTTGCGACTAAGGATAATAACTTGGCTAGATACATTGGTAATTTAATTGATATTGGTGTTAGAAGTTTAAAAGTAGAAGGTAGAATGCGTTCACTATATTATCTTGCGACAGTAATCGGTAGTTATCGTGAAATTATCGATAGGTATTATGAAGGTAGTTTAACGGATGATGTTTTAGAAGTGTTAGAACGTAGGCTAGCTAGAGTTGCCAACAGACAAGTATCCACACACTATTTATTAAAAGAAGCAGATGCTAATGATCAGTACTATACTGGAAGAAGTGAAGCAAGTAATCAGGATTATTTGGGACAAGTGATTTCTTATGATAAAGAGAAGAAGCTTGTTAAGTTTTATGAAAGAAATTATTTTGAAGTAGGGGATAAAGTAGAACTTTTTACACCACAAGGGGAAAGAGTTGCGTTTGTTGTCAGTAAGTTATATGATGAAGATATGAATTCTTTGGAGGTTGCTAGACATCCAGATAATATTTACTATTTAGCTTTAGATACGGATATTTCTATTGTTACTTATTCGATGATTCGATTAATAGAGAGTAAAAAAGACTAGGTATTTTATTTTTTGTGTATCAAAAAATTAATTTTTACATATGATAGAAAAGAGTTTAACTCTTTTTTTGTTGGTGTTGATTTTTTCGGTAAAATGTGTTATAATTAGTCTACCTTTGAGGGGGGATATCATGAAATATTATTTAAATTCTAAAGACGAACAATTAAGAGAAACTTATATTACGGGAGTTTATCGTAATGAAAAGGATGGGGTTTATGAGGTTGATTATGCTAATGGTGATCATGAGTATAATATTATGTTAAATGATCGTAATGGTGAAGTTATTAATGAACGTTTAGAAAAACAAGTTGAAGCAGGAAATATGGAACGTTATAAGTTAGTTAGAAAGTCTAAAGTTGGAGCTTTAGTTTCTGGTTTTTCTACTGTTTTAGCAACAGGAGTCGCTTATAAACTTTCTGATCTTTATGGGGGAGATTTTGGCCCAACAATCATTGCTTTAGGTGTTGGTACTATTATTACTTGTGCTGTTTATGAAAAATTACGTAAGCCAGTAGAGGAGATTGATCAGTATCTAGAATTACAAGAAAAAAGAGAACAAGCTAGAGAGTATTTAACAAGTTCTTCTAATGCTTGGCGTTGTTTTGATAGTCATAGACGTTATCAAGATATAAAGGAAATGCTAGAAGATGGTAGAGATCCATTTAGTTTATTAGAACAAGAAGCAGGAGACGGTGTTACTTTAGAAGAAGTTAATAATATGCTTACAGCTTCGCTTCGTGATGATCAAATTGGTTTTGAGTATAAAAAGGTCAAAAAATAATAATTCATAAAATATTACTTGCATATATATTTTAAATGTGATATATTATTGCAAGTTGAGTTAAAAATTTACATAATGAGGTGATTTATTATGAAGAATAAAAATGTTGTTTATTTAACCCAAGAAGGATTAGATAATTTAAAGAAAGAGTTAGATGATTTAATTAACGTTAGACGTCCAGAGAATGTTCAAGCAATTAAAGAAGCTCGTTCTTTAGGAGATTTATCCGAAAATGCTGAATATGATGCTGCTCGTAATGAACAAGCTGAAATAGAAGCTAGAATTAAACAGTTAGAAAAAATGTTAGAAAACGTTTCTATTA
>CAJLUG010000129.1 GCA_905209745.1 uncultured Mycoplasma sp. | reverse complement strand
TTAAAACAATTAAAACAACTAAATCAATATACATAAACTTCTCCTATCTAAAAAATGAATTTGTATCTACCTCATATCCTAACGTAGTATCTTCTCCATGCCCTGGATGAAGTAAAATATCGGTAGGATACTTTTTTAATTTAGAAATACTTTCTCTCATTTCATCCATACTTCCACCTGGTAAATCACAACGACCAATAGTCTCTTTAAAAACAAAGTCTCCAACAAACATCTCTTTAGACTCTTCAAAGTAAAAAGAAATAGAGTCTTTAGAGTGTCCTGGTGTAAAAAGAACAGAAAAAGTAAAGTCTCCTACTTGATATTCTTTTTCAAGAACACTACTCCTTTTAAAAATCTTAAGACCACGTTTTCCTAAGAAATGACGTAAGGCCCCGATATGATCAAAATGAGAATGCGTAATTAATATACCAAGTAACTTACTATCTCCAACAGCTTCTTTAATCTTTAAATAATCATCCCCTGGATCAACAATTAAAGAGCCACTATCATTCTTTAATACATAACAATTTTCCTCCAAAGGACCTGTAACTATCTTTATAACTTCCATATCATCACCATCTATAATATATCATAAATTTCGTTAAGATTCAATTTCTCGATTAACATACACATAATGATAAGAATTATCTAATTTAAAGGTATGTACATAAACTCCATTTTGTAATTGATCATTAGAAACACCCTCAGCACTGTAATAACGAACTTTTTCTCGTAATGTAATGGTATCTCCAGAAACAGTAGCGCTCTCCAATGTTTTTTCAACCTCGTATGTTGTCGTTGGAACCTGTCCACAATATCCTTCTACATATTCCCCTCGATCTGCAATATATTGAAATCCCCCAAAACAACTATTACCTAAGACAATATCTTGGTTAGTAATCTCTACACCTTCACCAAATAATTTACGCACTTCACGTTGTAATACTTCTTCACTAAATGCCATTGGTACAAAAGACTGTGCCGAAGAACAAGAAAAATTAGACATCTTACTTTCATTAAATAAATTACAATTAGATTCATACATATCACTAACAGGAATTTGACGATATGCCAAATATAATTTAAAAGTATCATCAAAGTTATGATAAGCAACATCTTCTCTCACTGTTGTCTTTACTTTATCGTATAACTCTTGCACAATAGAAGACGAAATATCAAGTTCTCTCGTACTAGTATCACTCGCAACCAAAGGAATACATTCTCCTCTAGCCGCATCTTTTTGATAATCAAAATAAATATATACTCCCATAAGAATAATAATTAATATTAATAAAAAGATAAAAAACTTACCCTTAGACTTCTTTTTCTTTGGCATAACTGGATTATTAACAGGTACCTGAGGCGGTGGTGTCGTTGGTACATCAGAAACAACAGGTGGAGTCTGTGGCACCTGAGGTGTTGTGCTCACAACTGGAGTTACTGTACTAGGAGTATTAGTAGGAGTAACTACTACTTTTTCTGTATGTGCATTTGTTGGAGTACTACTGGCAGGCGCAATACGAATACCAGGACTTCCTTGTAATTCGTTAGATTGTCCTACTGGATTATTTTGTTGTTCATTCATTCTTAATCACCCTTTCATTCTTTTAATATGTCTATTTTGTATTTTTTGCGTAGATTTAATATGTTGTCCAATCAAATCAGAAACCTCTAAGACCGTAATAAATACACTCTCATCCATCTCTTCTGCAATTCTCTTTAATTCATATACTTCAATTCTAGTAAGAACACAGTAAAGTACCTCTTTTTCTCCAGAAATAAGTCCCTTACCACGAATAGTCGTGACAGTACGACCAAGTCTACGATAAATCTCTTTCGATAAATCTGTTCCTTTATTAGTAATAATTAACGCTGCTCTTACCTGTTCAAATCCTTCTGAAACAAAGTCAATAACTTTAAACGTAATAAAATACGTAAGTAAAGAATACATCGCTCTATCTAATCCAAAAAAGAATCCTGCAACGGCATAAATAACAAGATTGAATAATAAAACCACTTGTCCTACCGATAAAGAAGTCTTCTTACTGACAATTAAAGCAATAGACTCTGTACCATCCACACATCCTCCAAAATGAATCACAAGTCCAACACCAACACCAAGTAAGATACCTCCAAAAACAGTAGCGAGTAACATACTACTTGTCAAAGCTTCAAAATATTGAAAAATAGATAAGGAAAAAGAAAAAACAACCATACTATAAATAGTTCGAATTAAAAAGCCCTTACCAAGATTTTTAAAACCTAAATAAACAAATGGAATATTTAAAAGAAGTACTAAAACACTAACAGGTAACATCGTAAGCTTAGAAATAATAATAGAAATACCTGTAACTCCACCATCTAAAATCGTATTAGGAATTAAAAAACTCTCTAAAGAATACGCCGCTAAAACCGCTCCTATCGTAAGCATAATAAAAGACATAATCATCTTAGATTGTTTATGCTTATACTTAATCAAACTACCACACCCTATCTTATATAATTATATATCGAAAACCAAAAACTCACAATATTTTTTTAAAAGAACTTCAAATAATAAAGTAAAAATAAAACCTAAATAAATAAAATTTAGCATATAAAAATAAGTCAAAAACATTGCATTAAAATAAAAACACGAAAAGAAAAATACCTCCCATCTGATGAAAGGTACTTTTCTAGCACAATAACCAAATAAATTGCAAAGAAGCATCTAATTTCACCTATTAGATATATCTCTTTTTCAATAAAACCGACATAATACAATAGAGAACTATTTTTCTTTCTCTATTATTATTCTATAACATTTTATGTAATAAAATCAATACAAAGTGTATTATTTTTCGTTTTAGATTTTAAAAATTATAAAAGAAAAAGAGGAATTACTCCTCCACTTCTTCAAATTGAGAATTGTACAAGTTCGCATAAAAACCATTCTTTTTAAGAAGTTCATCATGAGTACCTTGTTCTACAATATCTCCATCATTCATAACTAAAATTAAGTCTGCATTACGAATCGTACTTAGACGGTGAGCAATAATAAAGCTTGTTCTACCCTCCATTAATTGATCCATAGCTTTTTGAATCAACTCCTCTGTACGAGTATCTACACTACTAGTAGCTTCATCTAAAATTAAAATCTTAGGATTAGCTAAAATAACACGTGCAATTGTAAGTAATTGTTTTTGACCACCAGAAATATTATCTGCTTCTTCATTTAATACCATATTATATCCATCAGGTAATGTCTTAATAAAGTGATCAACACTAGCAGTATGACATGCAGCTTTTACTTCACTATCAGTAGCATCTAATTTACCATATTTAATATTATCCTTAATCGTACCATTAAATAACCAAGTATCCTGTAA
>CAJLUG010000128.1 GCA_905209745.1 uncultured Mycoplasma sp. | reverse complement strand
CCTCTATGGTCTGCATAATAACTCTCTCCTGCCAAGACCAAATCTTTTTCTAAACTCTCATAAAAACGTTCTTCAGCCATTCCTAATACCCAAGAAACAGCTCCAACTGCAACTCCCATAAGTAACGCTAAAATCGTAATAACAGCTAACAACTCTACTAAAGTAAATCCCTTTTGATTAAGTCTACACATACTTTCATCTCCTATTTTATATTAAATTCATAACTAGAATCTGTAAAATACTCTTCTTCACCAAAAACAGAATAAATGGTAAAGGCCTTATAGGCAACTAACTTTCCATTCTTAACATAGTAATAAACATTATCCATATAGTTATCAACACCCCTCCAGTTCAAGAAACACTGATAATCACACTGTTGTGGAACAAGATACCCTAAAGCAACTTCATCATCATAAAACTCATGAAACTTCTCTTCTATTGTTTTAGAAACATCTTCTGTAGTAGTAGAAAACAAATCTAATACTTCTTGATCTGTAAGTAAAAATCCCTCATCTAAATCAAAGTTATAAGTATGAAAAGAAACAACTGGATAATCATATTCACTACGATAATCAAACATCTTAAGAAGTAATGACAAAATCTTACCATTTACTTGATAATCATAAATAATTAAATTATCTTCATCTGTTAAAAAACTATCTGCAAAATCTAAAATCGCATCATTTACTAAATCCGCATCATTAGAATCTATATTTACTTGTGGTATTTCAATTCGTAAATCTTGTCCATTCTCTTCTGTATAAGAAGTATAAACCAAATACTCTGATTTATCTTTCTTTAAATAATTATAGTTACTATAATAACGTTGATAAAGAAAATAACCAATTACTAAAAACAAGATAATAAGTACAAATATTGCGATAAGTACCTTTTTTGTTGTAATAGAAAAATTAGAAAAAATAGATTTCTTTGGACCTTTTTCACTATTCTTTTCATTTGTCTCTTTATAATCTACTCCAAACATAACTCCTCCTAATTTACTCCATTAATGCGCATAATACCTAAAAGAGGTTGATAATCATAATTAGGTGTAATAACAATACCTACTCTTGGATTAAGAGCATGAACAATTTCTTTTCCATTACCAGTAATCATCGCAACATGACCATCATACATTACTAAATCTCCTGCTTTTACATTTCCATCAGTAACTAAACTATAACTACCAGTATCAGCCCATTGTGTATAAGTAGTACGAGTTAAATTAATACCAAAGTGACGAAAAACACCTTGAACAAATCCACTACAATCAGTACCAGTATAAGGTAGTTCTCCATTCCATACTCCACCCCATACATAAGGATGACCTACAAAGCTCTTCGCATAAGCAACGATTTCTTTTCCTTTCGCACTACCAGAAGAGTTTGAAGAATCATTAGTAATTTGAATATCTCCATAAGCATCAGGCGTTAATATAAACATCTGGGGCTTTCTAGAGGAAGTAGATACATAAGTACTATTTGCTTCTTTTAACACTTCTTTAGCATTTGCTGCCGCATCCCAACAAGCACCAAGTTCAAAACTACCTATCGTATCAGGGACAAGTGTTAATACTAAATTTACTAAAAATGGAACAAAAAAACATAATACAGTCGCAACACAAGTATTAATTAACCTCTTAGTACCCTTCTTATCATCAGGATTTGCAAGTAACCTAGTAAACTGAATAACAAGAGAAATAATTAATAAAATTGGTGCAATTAACTGTATTAAATTAAGAAATTGTTTAATAATATCCAAAACAGTAACCAACGTATAGTCAGAACAACAATTCCCTAAATCACTACTACAACTTGCCAATATTTGAACCATGAAACCATCCCCTACTTTTTAACACTGACTGAAATGCCATCTCCTACATCAAAAAACTCTGTTTCATACCTAGAATTATTTTTTAAATAAGTAATATAGTCTTTAATCTTACGAACCAGTCCTCGTAAATTACGACTCTTAATCTCTTCTTCTTTTTTTTCTACCAAACCATGAAATTTCAAATTATCTGTAATAATACTTCCACCAGGAACTAAATTATGTTCAAAATGCTCAAAGAAACGAATATTTTGTCCCTTCGCTGCATCAATAAAAATCAAATCAAACTTTTCATCTAACTTAACATTAAAAGCATCATTATAAATTAAAGTAATTCTATTTTCTAATCCCAAACTCTTTACATTCTTTAATGCTTCTAAATAACGCTTTTCATCTCTTTCGATAGAAGTAACTTTAATATTAGGATTAACAAGTGCCATCATAATAGCAGAATACCCTATCGCTGTTCCTATCTCTAAAACAGTTTCTACATGTTTTTTTAATACATAATTAGTAAGAAAAGAAATTCCCTCTTCTACCATAATAGGGACATTATTCTCATTTGCGTACTCCTTTATTTTCCGAATAGCTGCATGTTTATCTACCATATCCAGTCACCTTGATCCTTAATTTCTTGTACTTTTGCTTCATGTTCTTCGAGTGTTACGGTATAAAATATATTACCATTCTTATCTGCAACAAAGTAATAATAATCACTAGCCGTAGGACTAATACTTGCTTCTATACTAGATAAACTAGGATTACAAATAGGTCCAATAGGCATTACTCCACCCATATTACTAGCACGAGTATTATATGGATTAATTGTTGCGAATTGTTCTACAGTTAAATCACTAGTCATTGGATATTGTAATGCATAATATGTAGTAACATCACTACCCAAATTCATACCTGCTCCTAATCTATTTTCAAAAATCCCTGCAATCATCTTTCTATTCTCTGTATTAGTACCTTCTAATTCCAACATAGATGCCATAGTGATATAACGATAAATATTATCTCCAACACTCTCTTGATAAGGAGAAAGTTCTTTATTCATCTCATCTAACATAGCTTCTATAATCTCTTCACAACTAACATCTTTATTTTTAAATTCATACGTATCTGGCGCCAAATACCCTTCTAACGGATAATAAATCCCCTCTTGCAAAATAGAATCCGTAAGAAACCAATACTTATTTATAAGTTCACTTAAATAAGTAGGATCATTTACTACTTCAAGAAACTCATCACTTGTATGATTCGTATTTTTAGAAACTACTTCTGCATAATCAGTGATTCGCTCTCCCTCTTTAAACGTAAGAGAAACTACATCTGGATTATAATTATTCCCTTGAAATAAAATATCAATAATCTCATCCATAGACATAGAACGATTAAACTCATAAGTAGATGCTTGTAAATAACCAGTCTTTGTACGTACCGTAAGATTAAATAAAAACTCACTACGAATTAAATTATTCTCTTTTAATATATCTGCAATACCAGATACTCCTACACCAGAAGGTATATCAACTTCAATTGTCTTTGTATCAT
>CAJLUG010000127.1 GCA_905209745.1 uncultured Mycoplasma sp. | reverse complement strand
TGATATACCAATCAAATTGACCAGTAAAAATATTATCACCTAAATAAGAAAAAGATTCGTAATGTCTATGGTGTTGTAGATGTTAGTGGGGGAAAAGTAAGGGAGTATGATAATTATACTGTTTCTGATCAGACAACACCGTCTAGGGTACTTAGAGAATTAATTCGTGATAGAAATGTTGGTGATTTTAATGTTGGAAAAGCTAAAAGTAAGTAAGGAAGTTATTTCTTTAGTAGAAGAAGCTTCTAAAGAAGTAGCAGAAGAGTTTAAAAAGATCGATGAACAATGTTATAAGAATAGTATTAAGGTATTATCTAGTTTTCGTGATAACCATATTAGTGAAGCACATTTTAATGCCACTACGGGATATGGCTATAATGATTTAGGAAGAGATGGTATTGAGGCGGTTTTTCGTGATGTTTTGGGAGGAGAAAAAGCACTCGTTCGTAGTCAGTTTGTCTCTGGTTCTCATGCACTTACTGTTTGTCTTTTTGCTTTACTTCGTCCAGGGGATTTACTTTTAAGTATTAATGGAAAACCATATGATACGTTAGATGAAGTTATTGGTATTGTAGATAATCCTAGTTCTTTAAAGAGTTTTGGTGTTCATTATGATCAGATTGAGTTAGTGGATAATGACTTTGATTATGAGAGAATCGAAGAGTATTTAAAGACTCATAAGGTTAAAGTAATAGAGATTCAAAGAAGTAAAGGATATTCTACTAGATCTAGTCTTAGTATTTCTAAGGTAGAGAAAGTAATTTCTGTTATTAAAAATGTCGATCCTAATGTTATTGTAATGGTTGATAATTGTTATTGTGAGTTTGTTAGTGATAAAGAACCAACACAGGTTGGGGCAGACATCATGGTAGGTAGTTTAATTAAAAACCTTGGTGGTGGTATTGCTCCTAATGGCGCTTATATTGTAGGACGTAGTGATTTAGTGGATTTATGTGGAGAGCGCCTTACTTTACCTGGGGAAGGTATGGAAGTAGGGCCAACACTTGGTATAAATAAGCAAATTCTACAAGGTATTTTTATGGCTCCTAGTGTTGTTGCTTCAGCTTTAAAGACGGCAGTACTTACTTCTCAAGTATTAGAAAAACTAGGATATCATGTTGATCCTAGACCTCATGATGAGAGAGTAGATATTGTTCAAAATATTACTTTTTATGACCCAGATAAGTTGATTCAGTTTACTAGAGGTATTCAACAAGGATCTCCAATTGATTCTTTTGTTACGGTAGAAGCTTCTGATATGCCTGGTTATCAAGATAAAGTGGTGATGGCAGCTGGAGCATTTACGCAAGGATCTTCTATTGAACTTTCTTGTGACGGTCCTATTCGTGAACCATATATCGCTTATATGCAAGGGGGACTTACTTATGAGTATGGTAAGTTAGGTTTAATGAAAGCAGTTGATATGTTATTAAAGGAAGAATAGTTTTTCTTCTTTTTTTTTATTTACTTGCATATAGTTAATTAGAAAAGAGGAGGAGTCGTATGATTAATAAACAAAATTTATGGTTTTTGACGTTGTTTAGTTTAATATTAGTACTTAGTGTATATTATATTACTATGCCTAATGATTTACTTACAAAAGCAGTGAAAGAGGAGGAGAAGCAGGAAGAAAAGATTAGTGATGTTGATGATGTTGATGAAGCGTCTTCTCTTACTGCAATGCGAGTAAGTTTAGAAGAAGAAAGACAAAGTTTGATGGATGATTTACAAGAACAACTTACTAGTGATACTATCAGTAGTGAAGAAAAAAATAATGCTTATGAACAGTTGAAATATTTAAATACTTTACAAAGTAAGGAAGAAGATTTGGAAAAACAGATTAAAAAAGAGTTTAAATTAGATTCTTTTGTAAAAATTGATAATACGAATATTTCGGTTGTTTGTGTTGCGAATGAACATGATAGTAGTCTAGCAAATAGTATCATGCGTCTTATTCAATCTGGATATGAAGAGAAAATGTATATTACGGTAAAGTTCCAAAAACAATAGGTAAATATATACAACAAAGTATTTTATTTACATAGAATACTTTAGGGTGGTGCTTAGATGGCAAATGGAATATTGACCGCTAGGGAGAAAGAAATTTTTGAATTACTTATTAAAAATAAGACTACCAAAGAGATTGCTTTAGAACTTGGTATTAGTGAAAAAACAATTCGTAATCATATTTCTAATACAATGCAAAAGTTAGGTGTGAATGGTAGAGCTGCAGCGGTTGTTGAACTTTTGAAGTTAAATGAATTATCTTTATAAATCGTACTAATTTAGTACGATTTTTCATATACTTTTTTAGGTGATATAGATGCTTAAGTCAAAAGCGATACGAAAGATTTTTATTTCGACGTTGTCTTTATTTATTTTACTTGTTTGTTATTCTATTCCTAATTTAGAACAAGGGTATACATTACGTACTAATTTGGAAATAGAAAACGCTACGGGATTATATACGAATAATTTGTATTTGTTAAATGAAGATGGTTATTTAGTAAAAAGTAAAATTTTACTCGATAGTAATGATTTAAGTGAAAAGATAAAAAAGATTATCAGTGAACTTACGATTCAGGATAGTAATAATTTACCTACGGGACTTTTTCCTTATATTCCTAAGGGGACAGAGGTATTAAATGTTTTATGTGGAGAAAAACAGGTTACGGTTGATTTTTCTTCGGAGTTTTTAAATATGAAGGTCAATAAGGAAAAACAAATTATTTCGGGTATTGTCTATAGTATTTTGGATTTGGATGAGGTAGAAGAGGTTATATTATTGGTAGAGGGGGAAGTATTAAAAGAATATCCTAATACGAAAGAACAGTTAGATAGTCCTCTTACTAAATCTATTGGTATTAATAAAGAGTATAATTTAACTTCTAGAAATGATATTTCTAAAGTAGTAATATATTATTTATCTAATATTAATGATGAGTTATATTATGTTCCTGTTACAAAGTATGTAAATGATAGTAGGGATAAGATTAATATTATTATTGATGAACTTTCTAGTAGTTATATTTATGAGCCTAATTTAATGAGTTTTTTACATAGTAATACGAAGCTTTTAGATTATTATGAAGAAGAGAATGTGATGTTTTTAAATTTTAATAATTATTTATTTGATAGTAATCAGGAAGTATTAGAAGAGGTTTTATATAGTATTTCTTATTCTGTTTTTGATAATTATGATGTTTCTATGGTCATGTTTGAGGTAAATGATCAGTATGTAGGAAAGGTTGCGAGAGAAGAATAGATAAGAAAAACATGAAAAAGGGCTTGCAAGTCCTTTTCTTTTGTTGTATAATTTAGTTTGTCAGTTGGTTATGTCTGCGTAGCTCAGCTGGATAGAGCAATCGCCTTCTAAGCGATCGGTCAG
>CAJLUG010000126.1 GCA_905209745.1 uncultured Mycoplasma sp. | reverse complement strand
TTGCGTTAAACTTAGAGAGGGGACAAGGTGAAGTCTTTTTAGAGGGACCATCTATTTCTATTCCGTCTGATGCTAAAAACATTGTCGCAGCTGTAACAATTGGTGTGTTGGAACATGGTGTAAAAATGCATCCAAAATACCAAGAAAATATTAGTTCACTTCTTACTGATGGAACAGTTAAATTTGATAAACCTGTACGTATGAAGGGATATAATTCTGCAAGTACTATTTATGATTTACGTGATGTAGTTTCAGATAAGCAAGTGCTAGAAAAAACAAAAGAAGTTTTAGTAAATGATAATAGTCTTGTTAATGATCAAATTGAAAGATTAGGTCATATTGAAGCTTATTCTTATGATAAAAAATTCTTAGATTCTAAACGTAATAGTGATAACACTTATCGTAATGTATTGAAATTCGATGCTCCTATAACTAAAAGAAAAGTGAGATAAATTCTTGCTTTTCTTTTTTGTTTATGGTAGTATTATATTGTTCATTTGATTTGCCCTGTTGGTGAAGTGGCTTAACACACTGCCCTCTCAAGGCAGCATTCACGGATTCGAATTCCGTACAGGGTACCATTTTTGTTATTTAGGACTTTTTATAAGTCTTTTTTTGTTTGTAAGTAAATATCTATTCTTGACATATTCTTAGTTTCATATTATAGTTTGCTTATATTAGGAAAGGATAAGATATTATGATTAATATTTATAAAAATAGTTTTAGTCAAATAGCACTACAATCTTGTAGTCAGATTGAAAAGAATAGTTGGATTCAATTAACAGATCCTACCACACAGGAAATTGAGGAGGTTGCTAGTCATACAGGTATTCCTAGTTCTCTTATTTCACAAGTATTAGTAGAAAAAGAGTTACCTCGTATTAAACAAGTAGATCAAGCTTTACTTATTGTTATGGATGTTCCTTATATGAAAGATAAAAGTATTAAAAATAAATATGTTACCTATCCTTTAGGAGTGATTCTTTATGATCAGTCTTATGTTGTTACAGTGTCTTTACGTAGACATCAGTTTTTAGAACAGTTTGTACAAGGAAAAGTTGAAGATTTTTATACAGAAAAACAGGCTAGGTTTTTTATTCAAATTGTGTTAAAGTTTGCAGAAGAATATTTAGATACCTTGGGATTAATCGATGAAGATATTCAAAAAATGGAGAAGAGTACTTATCACTCTACCAATAACCGTGAATTGATTCACTTTTTAAATATGCAAAAGACTTTGGTTTATTTTATTACTTCATTACAAGCTAATAGTTTTGTTTTAGATAAGATTCGTAGTGATGAGATATTGTCTTTAGACCGAGATGATAAGATACTTTTGGAGGATGCCATTATTGAAAATAAGCAATGTATAGAGACTTCTATTGTTTATCGAGATATTTTAGATTCTACGATGGACACTTATGGAACGATTATTTCTAATAATTTGAATGTAATTATGAAGTTTTTGGCAGGAATTACGATTGTTTTTTCTATTCCTACTATGATATCTTCTTTTTTAGGTATGAATGTACCTTTAGGAGTGGTAGGAGAAAGCGAGTTTTCTTTTTTAATTATCTGTATTATTTCTTGTATACTTTCCTTTATCATTGCTTGTTGGTTAAAGAATAAAAATATGCTATAATTGTATCAATTAAGATAAATTAGGAGGTTTTATGGAACAATTTGTTATTTCTATGATGGAGCAGTTTGGATACTTTGGAATTTTCTTTTTGATTTTTATAGAAAATATTTTTCCTCCCATCCCTTCTGAAGTTGTATTATTATTTGGTGGATTTATGACTACTAATACCAAGTTACATCTATTGGGTATGATTATATTTTCTACTTTGGGATCTACTGTAGGAGCGATTGTCTTATATTATATTGGTAAAATATTTAATAAAGAACGATTAAAAAGAATTATATCAGGGAAAATTGGTAAAGTACTTCGTCTAAAAAATAGTGATATTGATAAGGCAGATCAGTGGTTTGATGCGAAGGGTAATAAAACAGTTTTCTTCTGTCGTTTTATTCCTGTTGTTAGAAGTCTTATTTCTATTCCGGCAGGTATGAGTGAGATGCCTATTCCTAAATTTTTGATTTATACTATTTTGGGATCATTGATATGGAATACGGTGTTGTTATTTGTTGGTAATAAAGTAGGGGAGAATTGGAAAGCAATTGTTGAAATTATGAGTCAATACTCTCATATTATTCTTATTTTATTAATTATTGGCTTGATAGGGTTCGTTATTTACTATTATTCGAAGAAAAAACCTAGAAAAGTAAAAAAATGATTTACTTTTTTCTATATTTGTGGTATAATTAGCTTGCTTTCTCATTAGAATGTATATAGTGAGAAAGGAATCGATATAGAATGCTGGACTTGATGCATCTAGTAATATATTTTCTATATTGATCTAAAACCACGAAAGGATGAAAAAATTGGAAATTGATAAGAAAACTGGTGTAAGAAAATATCTTGAGAATTTAGGAGTAGATCCTAAGATTATTAAAACGCTAACAGAAGATTCTGAAATGCAAAGATATGCGTTTGTATATGATCAAATTAATGAATCTCAAGTAGATACTGTGCAAGAAAAGAATGCAGTTTACACTAAAAAAAGTAGTAAATAGATAAAATAAACTTTTAAAGTTTATTTTTTTTATTGACAAGTGACAGGTTGTCATATACAATGGATAATGTATGACGGTTTGTCATATTATAGGTGGTGAGGGGTATGCCTAGTCAGACATTTTTAAATTTAGATTCTAATAAACAAAAGAAATTATTGGATGCTGCGATGAATGAATTTTCTAGAGTATCTTATACTGATGCATCTATTAATCAAATTATACAAAATGCAGGAATATCTAGAGGTAGTTTTTATACTTATTTTATAGATAAAGATGATTTGTTTAGTTATTTATTAGATTTAAATAAGAAAAGAGTTTTTGTTTTGACTAAGAAAGTATTTGTTTCTTGTAAAGGAGATATTAGGACTTCTTTTTTAATGCTTTACGATGTATTTACTAAGGAAATAGAAGAGCATATGTTAGCTAGATTTTTAAAGAATATATTTATCTATTTTAATTTCTATAGAGAGAAGTTTGAAAGGCCAGGACATGCTTTATTTCTTTATGTAAAAGATTCTATTTCTACTAAGAATATTCGCTCTGATGATTTAGAGTTTATTTTTCATTTATTTATGCATAATCTATTTGTTAGTATTACAGAAGCGGTAAAGAATAATAATATTTCTGGTATTAGAGAACAATATGAAAGTAAAATTAATATACTATGTTATGGGATTTATAAGGAGGATTAAGAATGTTAAAGGTTTTTAAGTATTTAAAAAGTTCTATCTTTTCTGTTTTAGCAATCATATTACTACTTTTTGTACA
>CAJLUG010000125.1 GCA_905209745.1 uncultured Mycoplasma sp. | reverse complement strand
TTACTACTTTTTGTACAAGCTTATTTAGATTTAACACTTCCTGATTATACTTCTAAGATTGTTAATGTTGGAGTACAACAAGGTGGTATAGAAAATGCAGCGATTGAGATGATTGGAAAAGATACTTTAGATAAGTTAATGTTATTTATGGATTCTGATGATCAAGAATATATTTTAGATCATTATAATCAAACAGATACTTATCATGGAGAAGATATTTATGAATTAGAAGAAGATAGTGATACAGAACGTGTTAGTTCTATTATGGCTCGTCCTATGATGATTCTAAGTTATGTTGAACAAGCGCAAAGTAATACGAAATCTAGTGATGAGACTTTAGAGTTTTCTTTTGATTTACCTGCTGGAGTAGATCTATTTCAAGCATTACAAATGATGAGTGTTGAACAAAGAGAACAATTATTAAAGAGTGTTAATCAAAAGATTAAAGATATTCCTGATTCTATCGTGGATCAAGCAGCGATTACTTATGTAAAAACGGAATATCAAAGAATTGGAATCGATACAGATCATATTCAAACAATGTATATCTTTAAAGTTGGTCTTATTATGTTAGGGATTGCAGCTGGAGCTATGGCTGTCGGGATACTTATTGTATTTATTGGTTCGCGTATGGCAGCAAGACTTGCTAGAACACTTCGTCATAAAGTATTTACGAAGGTTGTTGGTTTTTCTAAAAATGAGATTAAGACTTATGGTCAGTCATCATTAATCACTAGAACAACAAATGATGTTCAACAAGTACAAATGGTTGTGGTGTTCTTATTAAGAGTTGTTTTCTTTGCACCAATTATAGGTATTGGTGGAGTTATGAAAGCGATGAGAACGAATGCTGATATGACTTATATTATTGGAGTTGCAGTTTTTGCTATTTTAGCTGTTGTCGTTGTATTATTTGCAATTGCGATGCCTAAATTTAATCGAGTACAAAAATTGATTGATAAATTAAACTTGGTTACTCGTGAAATTTTATCTGGTCTTCCAGTTATTCGTGCTTTTTCTAATGAACGTCATGAAGAAGAAAGATTTGAAGAAGCAAATAGACGTCTTACTAAAGTCAACTTATTTGTTAATCGTGCTATGAGTTTTATGATGCCTATTATGATGTTAATTATGAACTTTGTATGTCTAGTTATTGTTTATAATGGAGCTCAAGGTGTTGATAATGGTATTATGCAAGTAGGAGATATTATGGCTTATATTCAATACACTATGCAAATTATTATGGCATTTTTAATGATTTCTATGATGTCTATTATGTTACCTCGTGCTAATGTTTCTGCAAAACGTATTATGGAAATAATTGAAACGCCAGATACTATTTATAATAGTGATCATTTAGTGAAATTTAAGCCAGAAGCTAAGGGAAAAGTAGAATTCAAAAATGTAAGTTTCCGTTATCCAGATGCAGATTATGATGTAATTACTGATATTGATTTGGTTGCGAATCCTGGAGAGACAACAGCATTTATTGGTTCTACTGGATCTGGCAAGTCTACTTTAATTAACTTAATTCCTAGATTTTATGATGTTACTGATGGAGAATTGTTAGTCGATGGAGTTAATATTAAAAATGTAGACATTCATGAACTTCGTGAAAAGATTGGATTTGTACCACAAAAAGGAGTTTTATTTACTGGTACTATTAAAGATAATATTAAATATGGTAATGATAAAATCTCTGATGAGGCTGTTAAGCAAGCTTTAGATGTAAGTCAAGCTACTGAGTTTGTTTCTAAACTTAAGGGTGGTGTGGATTATCAAATTAGTCAGGGTGGAACGAATGTCTCTGGTGGACAAAAACAACGTTTATCTATCGCAAGAGCCATTGCCAAAGATCCTGATATTTATGTTTTCGATGATAGTTTTTCAGCACTTGATTTTAAAACAGATGCGAAACTTCGTGGAGAACTTTCTAAAATTACTAAAAATAAAACAGTACTTATTGTTGCACAACGTATTTCTACTATTATGAATGCTGATAAGATTGTGGTACTTGATGAAGGGCGTGTTGTTGGTATTGGTAAACATAAAGATTTATTAGAAAATTGTGCTGTATATAAGGAAATTGCTTTATCTCAGTTAAGTAAGGAGGAGTTGGAAAATGCCTAGAGTCGGTCATAGTGGTCCAGGTGGACAGGGTGCTCCAGAAAGAGCAAAAGATTTTGGAAAAACATTGAAAAAACTTTTATCTTACTTAAAAGATTATAAATTAGCTATGTTTTTCGTTGTTGTTTTCGCTATTGGTTCTACCATACTTTTAATTGTTGGTCCTAAGATTTTAGGTAACATTACAACTGAAATCTTTAATGGATTGATGAGAAAAGTTACCAATACTGGTGGAATTGATTTTGATCTTATTAATCATACTGTTGTGATACTTATTGGATTATATCTAATTAGTGCATTATTCTCAGCAGTTCAAGGAATTATTATGGCTGGAGTATCTAATGATATTTCTTATCGCCTACGTAATTCTTTGAGTCATAAAATTAATAAACTTCCCATGAAGTATTTTGATAGTAAAACACATGGTGAAGTATTATCTATTGTGACAAATGATATTGATACTTTATCTCAAGCTTTGAATCAATCTATTACTACTATTATTACTAGTATTTCTACTATTATTGGTATTGTTATTATGATGATATCTATTAATATTTCTATGACTATTGCGGTTTTATTGATTGTTCCAGTTTGTATGTTAGTTTTAAGACAAATTGTTAAGAAGAGTCAAAAATACTTTGCTATGCAACAAGATTATTTGGGTCATATTAATGGTCATGTAGAAGAAATTTATGGTGGTCATGATGTTGTTAAGGCTTTTAATGCCGAGGATGAAGCGATTGAAAAATTTGATCATATTAACCAAACATTATATCGTAGTGCTTGGAAGAGTCAATTCTTATCTACTACGATGCATCCAATTATGCAATTTATTGGTAACTTAGGTTATGTTGCCATTTCTATTTTGGGTGGATATATGGTTATTAGAGATCGTATTGAAGTAGGAGATATTTTATCATTTACGCAATATGTTCGTCAGTTTACACAACAAATCAACCAACTTTCTCAAGTTATGAATACTGTTCAGTCTGCTGTTGCGGCAAGTGAGAGGGTATTTGATTTCTTAGAGTTAGAAGAAGAAGTACAAGAAATTCCTGATGCTTTACCAGTAGAGGGATTAAAGGGAAATATTACTTTTGATCATGTATGTTTTGGATATAATGAAAATAAAATTATTATTCATGACTTTTGTGCGAAGGTTAAAGATGGACAAAAGATTGCGATTGTTGGACCTACAGGTGCAGGAAAGACTACGATTGTTAAATTACTTATGCGTTTTTATGATTTAAATGGTGGACGTATTTTGATTGATGATAAAGATATGACTAAGTTCAAT
>CAJLUG010000124.1 GCA_905209745.1 uncultured Mycoplasma sp. | reverse complement strand
TGCTCTTCCGATCTCATCTTGAATATACTTACGAATAAATTTATTAATAGATTCCACATTTTCATTAAAATTATTAATAGTATGTACATCCAAATAACTAACATTATCTTTTAAAATATGATCAATACTCATATAATAAACTGGAAAATTTACTTTCACTTTCATAAAATCAAAGAAATAAGAACCCTTAAAAGAAGTATCCTTCGTACTCTGATAAGTAAATACTTCATCCATAATTTGTGTATAACTAACTTTTAACTGATCATAATCCTTAAAAAAAGTAACCGAATCCTCTAAATAATCAGCAATTGATACCACTTTTTCATAATTAGGTAAATATTTTTGTTTATGTTCTTCTTCTAAAACAGTCTTTCTAGTTAAAAATTCGGTACATGGTAAAATCTCCACATCCTTCTTAGGAGATAATGACTTTTGTGTATCCGCATCAAAGAAACGAATAGATTCAATTTCATCATCAAAAAACTCAATACGTACAGGATAATCACTATCCACAGGAAAAACATCAATAATAAACCCTCTAACAGCAAACTCACTAGTTTTATTCACAATCGTATCCCTAGTATAACCAGATTGAACTAATTTTTCCACCAATTCCTGTGGATTAATATGATTTCCTACAGAAAAAAATAATCGATAATTCTGAAACTCATCTTTGGTAGGTAAAAATCTTAAATATCCCATTAAATTAGTAATTACAATTACATTCTTTTCAAAAATTTTATGAATTGTATCCAAACGATTATATTCTAATTCTGGACTGATTGCTAAAGCTTCACTCGTCAAAAAATCATCCATTGGAAATAAACACACATCATCCGTATAATTTAACAAAGCAGAATATAAATTGTTAGCTTCATACAAAGTATTAACAACCACCAAAACATTCTTCTTTTTCTTCGTTAAAATAGAATATAAAATAACACAAAAAAACTCATCGGTAACACCAGTAATACCCATGTTCTTTTTTAATTCAATATTTCCTAGCTCTTGAAATATATTCATAACAATCACCTATTTTTACGATTATATCGATTCATCAAAGATAAAAAATCTAATTCAAAATAATCATCCACAACAGATACTAAATTAGAAAATAACTCTTTTAAAATCAAAGACTCATCACGAGAAAATTTACCTAAAACATAATCCTTTGTCTCAAAAGTCTTATTATTAGATATCCCAATTTTAAGTCTTTTATACTCCTGAGTATGAATACAATTTTCAATATTTCTTAATCCATTATGTCCACCACAAGATCCTTTATCCTTTAACTTAAAATTACCAACATTTAAATCTAAATCATCAGAAATAACTAAAATATCTTGAATATCGATATTATAAAAATCAATAAACTGCTTTACAACAGTACCAGATAAGTTCATATATGATTGCGGTTTCAAAAACAATACTTTCTCATGATGAAGAAAAGTATCAATATAAAGACCATGAAATTTATTTTTCCACTTTTCACATATATTTTTCTCCTGTAAATAAAAATCTAAAAAAGAAAAACCAATATTATGTCTTGTCCCCTCATATTCACGTCCTGGATTTCCTAAACCAATAATTAATTTCATATACTCACCTCTTTATCAAAATTATTTCCCGGGAAATAATTTTTTCTGTTGATGATATTCCTGATATATAACAGATTTCGCAACATTTCTCTCTTTTGCCACTACCTTAATTGCCTCTTTTTCTGATAAGCCATCTTCTAAATAAAGACAGACATGATCAAAAACAGAAAGACTAGAATAATCTGTTTGTTCATGATTACCATCGACAATCAAAACAAATTCTCCTTTTAGTTCAATTGTCCCCTCTAAAAGCTCTTGTATTTTACCACGAATCACTTCTTCATGCAACTTAGATATTTCACGATGAATACTAATTGTTCTATTTCCCAATACTTCTTTCATAATGGTTAATGTTTTAATAAGACGATGCGGAGATTCATAAAAAATCAAAGTATAAGGAAGTTGTTTCAAAGAAGTAAGTTCTTTTCTTATTTTCTCTTCTTTCGTCTGCAAAAATCCATAAAATAAAAATGGTGAAGGAGATATACCAGAAGAAGTTAATGCCGGAACAAAAGCTGTTGCTCCAGGTAAAGAAATAACATTAAACTGATGACTAATAACATGTCTTGCAATTACATAACCAGGATCACTAACAACAGGAGAACCTTGATCTGTAATTAACCCTATATTCTTTCCTTGTTTTAATAAAGATATCACTTCATCTTTAATTTTATCTTCATTATACTCATGACAACTCATTAACTTCTTTTTTATACCATAATAATTTAAAAGTTTACTACTTTCTCTCGTGTCCTCACACAAAATGATATCAACAAACTTTAACATATTTAAAGAACGAAGCGTAATATCTTCTAAATTACCAATCGGTGTTGGTATCAAATATAAACTAGGACTATTATCATAACTCTTTTGACTCATCCGTATTAACCTCCACTAAAAGTTTTTCATATTCTTCAGTATAACCAGAAGCATTTTTCATAATAAATGGCGACTCGATTTTTAATCCTGCTTTTCCACCTTTCGCACCTTCTATTAATACTAAAGTAGAAGGTTTATGAACAAATTCATGAACAAATCGAACTCTTTTTGGTTCAATGTGATATTTTCTAAACAAATCAAAAATCTCTAACAATCGATCCGTACGATGTACCAAAGCAAAAGTTCCATTATTTTTTAATAACTTACTAGAAATAGAAAGTATCTCTTCTAAAGTAATTTTAACTTCATGACGAGCAATTTTCTTTTCTATACTTTGATTAAAATAATTCTTATCATTAACTTTAAAATAAGGTGGATTACAAGTAATAACATCAAAGGATTCTATATGTTCACTAGAAACAAAATCTTTCATATCAGAACAAACAATAGAAATTTGACTTTCCAAATGATTATAAAGTACTGACTTCTTAGCTAGTTGAGCCAAATTATCTTGTATCTCTACACCTACAATCTTTTTATTAGTACGAAGAGATAAAATAAGTGGAATAACTCCATTACCCGTACCTAAATCCAAAATAGTTTTATCACGTAAACGAATACTAACAAAGTTAGCTAACATCACACTATCTAGAGAAAAAGAAAAGAAATCAGTATTTTGATATATCTTTCTATTAGGATAACCTAAAATATCATTTAAGACTTCCACTATACTGCTCCTTAGTCATAGTTAAAGTTCCCTTATCTTTTAAATCAATCTCAAAGACACCTTTAAAAACATCTATAGAAGTAACTTTACCCAATCCCATTTCAGTCTCAATCATAGTACCAAGTTTAGGATAATCTTTTTTTAAATCTGTATATAGTTGATTTTCATAACCTAAACAACATAACAATCTACCACAAATTCCATTAATCTTTGCTGGATTTAAAGCTAAAAACTGATTCTTAGCCATATTAA
>CAJLUG010000123.1 GCA_905209745.1 uncultured Mycoplasma sp. | reverse complement strand
AAAACGGTAAAAACTTACATAAAAGATTTCCTAAAACTCCCTTTAGCGAAAAACTAATAACAAAAACTAAAATAATTCCTACCAAAGAGACAATCTCTTTAATCGCTCCACGTTTAAATCCAACAATGGCACACATAATTAAAATTAAAACTATAATAATGTCTAAAATATTCATATCTAAAACTCCTTACTCTTTTATTATAAACTATTTTTAATATTTATGCTATAATGTTTTTGAGGTGAGAAGATGAATATCGTAATCAAAGTAAACGAAGAGACAAAACAAAAGATGATTGAATACTATAAAGATAAAGTACGTGACAAAAAGATTCCCTACGCCATTTTTCAAGCCCAAGAAGAAGATACTGTTATTACATTATATGAATCAGGAAAAGCAATGTTCCAAGGAACTAGTGCAGATGTAGATGCTGCTATGTGGGGAACTGTTTTAGATAATACCAAAGAAAAACAAGAAGAAAAAAAGAAAAAAGAAAAAAAGTATTATAACTGTTCTTCTGTAGGTTCTGATGAAGTTGGTACCGGAGATTACTTTGGTCCTATTGTAGTGACTGCAACTTATGTAAAAAAAGAAGATATCAAAAAACTAGAAGACTTAGGTGTAGGAGACTCTAAAAAAATAACGGATGAAAAAATTAAAAAGATTGCTCCAGAACTAGCAAAAATCGTAAAATATCGAAGTATTATTCTAACGAACAAAGAATATAATGAAAAATATACTAAAAACGTAAATATGAATAAAATAAAAGCAATTATGCATAACAAAGTTTTATATCAATTAATGCAAGAAGAAAAACCAGAAGTTGACTATATTATTGTAGATGAATTTGCAAGAGAAAATAGATACTATGAATACTTAAATGGTATCAAAGATATTCAAAGAAATATTACATTCATGACCAAAGCAGAAGATAAAAACTTAGCCGTTGCTGCTGGATCTATTATTAGTAGATATATCTTCTTAAAAGAATTTAATAAATTATCAGATAATCTTCACATCCCACTTCCAAAAGGAGCCGGAAAAGATGTAGATACTATCGGTGAAGAAGTAGTAGAAAAATATGGAGAAGAAAAACTACAAGAAATTGCTAAATTAAACTTTAAAAATACAGAAAGAATTCTACATACCTTGATATATTAAAAAGCCATCATTTACTTATGATGACTTTTTCTTTTTTATTTAAAATTTTTTTACCCTTTTCTATAAATGTATCACAACACGCTTCATAATCCTCTATCGTAGTATGAACATAAGATGTAATTGGTAAAAAAGACGGTGTAAAATATTTTTTATTTTCTAAATTATTTTTAAACTCCAAAAAAGACTTTTGATCAAAAATCACATGTTCTATCAAACGATTATTTTCATTAGTAAAATAAAAATATCGATTAGATACAGCCAAATAAAAAGGATCCATATCTGTAATACTAATATTACCAAAAGAGTTTAATGAAGTACCTATTTGAGTGCCTATCAAAGGGCTACCTATATTATATAAATCAACTGCCGCAAAACGTCCTGCAGAAAAAACATAAGAATCTACCAAAGTAACCACTTCTTTATCCTCTAAAAAAGAAACTAAAGGTTTGATTAAATTAGAGTTTCCTCCCTGATTACCACGAATATCTACAATAAATTTTGATATTTGATAAAAATCTGCCTGTTTTTTAATCTCTTGGACAAAATCCAACATCTGATTAGGATAATCTTCACTACACTTAGAATAAGTAAGAATCATTACATCATCAATTTTTATTTGATAATTTTCTCTTGGAAAGTGATTCCTACCCTCTTTTATTATTTTATGAGATTTTATACCATGATTTTCAACACAAAAAAGAAAATCAGTACAAGAAGAATCCATAGATGGTAAAGACTTTAATTTATTAACATGATATAAAGAGGTCTCAATCTGCGTATTTAAAAATTCTTTTGTAGAATAAGGAGTCATTTTTTCAATTTCATCCATAATTGTCTGTATTGGAACATGATTAATAGATAACAATTTTCCATATAATAAATCTTGATACTCTTTATCAGTCTTTAAAATATATACCTGATCATCGATACATTGAAAACGTACAGGCAATAAAGAAGAAGATTTCCAACCCAATTTAGTATGAGAATCAAAACAGTCAAATATCTTTTTTATCACTACATTAGAATAATAGTAAAAATCATATTCATTATTAATAGGATGTTCATTTAGCAATTGATTAAGATAAGAAGATAACTCTTGTTTAGAAATATGAAAATTGATATCTAAGTGCTTATCATGAATGATATTTAACATGTCATATAATTTGTCTTGATACAAAAAATCACCTTCTCTATCTAAATTTTTCTAACCAAGCGCTTACCCTCTGGAAAATGACAATCTTCTGTACAAGTATAATCAGGAAAACTACACCTTGCTCCATGAGTATACTGTTTCATATCATCAGCAAATGGATGATTACGGTTAGTAAGTGCTTCTTGATATTTTTCTAAAGTCTCCTGAGTCTGATTACAAATCTCAAGTTGTGCTGCACTACAAAGTCTTTCTTTACATTTTAAAATAAAATTATCATAACTACCCATCTCATGAATTTGTACCAATTCTCCTTGAGGATAACAAATAGCAACAGACTCCATATCTTCTAACCATAAATCAACAAGAACAGGATCATCCTCTAAAATAGGAGGAACATAATACTTTTTATCCTCTAATCTCTCTAACTGATAAGAAAGTGTTCTATGTCTTTGTGCTTGTGCAAATTGAGCATAACTACCTAAGTAAGTAGTAGAATAAAAATCACCAAAATATTCTTCCTTCTCTTCTAAATTATGCCCAAATAAAGAAATCTTTCGATTCTTATCATTCGTCATAAGCCCATCTACTAAAATATTTTTATTGTGTAACTCTTGAACAAATTGAAGCATAGAACTACCAAGATGATAATCAAACTCATCATTCAATTGAGAATTTTCAATATATTCTAACATTAAATAAGAAAGATAATTAATCTGTTTTAAAGAAGTCGTATAAATCATATTCGTTGGTGTAAATACTGTTACTAAATATCTAGCATTTTCTTGTGCTAGTTTTTCTATTTTAGAATCACTAAATTGATCTGGGTATTCTGCCTTGATTTTTACTTTAAAAATATCAACCCACTTATGATAAAGTTTTTCTTCCCTCTCGGTAATATAAGAATTTTCTTTTCTTTCTACAGGAGTATATCGTAAAGACTTTTCACTAGTAGTATACTGATGTTCGTTATTAAGAATCATCGCTAACATTTTAGGTATATTTTGTAAATTTAAACTTAAATAAACATGATCATATACACTCAAATGATGATTTCCAAGTGTCAGATTTATTCTACGTTTTGTTCTTTCAATAGGCTCTTCTAAAAGGGCATCAAAGTCTTTCTTACTATAACAAATACCTGCAATTTTACCAGACAATAATATTGCCTCATCCTGATCAAAAGTACCATCGCT
>CAJLUG010000122.1 GCA_905209745.1 uncultured Mycoplasma sp. | reverse complement strand
TATCTACATAGAATTTGTTTTCATAATTATTGAAAAGAAAGGGATATTTCTCTTATAATTTCCAATTATCATAATTATTCCAAGTAGTTCTGTTCTAAAATCTACTGTTATTTTGATTCCATTTATCTCTTTTATTATACTTTCAAGATAAAAATTTGTTTCTTCTTTCATTTTTTCTCCTATCGTTACATTAACCTTGTTTTTTTAACTTTTCTAATCTTTCATAGATTTCTTTGATATTTTTTTCATAGCCAATATCTTTTGGGTGATAGTATTTTTTATTTTTTAATCTATCTGGTAGATATTGTTGAACGACGTATGCTCCTTTATAGTCATGAGGATATTTATAGTCTGGTGAGTCTGGTTTTATATGTTTTGGAATACTTCCTACATTTCCTTGGACGATATCTTCTAAGGCTTTATCAAAAGCAATATGAGCGGTATTACTTTTCGGAGATAGGGCCATTTCTGTTACAATGGTACCTAGTGGAATTCTTGCTTCTGGAAGACCAATTCGTTCTGCAGCATTGATGGCACTATCTAGTCTAGGACCAATGGCAGGATTTGCTAGTCCGATATCTTCATAAGCAATGACTGATAGTCTACGATAAATAGAATCTAAGTCTCCTTCTACGGTTAATCTGGCTAGATAGTGTAGGGCAGCATCTACATCACTACCACGAATTGATTTTTGTAGACCACTTAGGACATCATAGTGACCATCTCCGTTTTTATCTGAGAAGAAGACTGGTTTATTATTGATGTTTTTTATTTTTTCTTCGGTAATTGTCTTATCATCGGTAGAGTAGAAGGCTATCTCTAATAAGTTATAAGCGTATCTTAAGTCGTTTCCTGATAGTTTTGCGATTAATTCGATACTTTTATCGTCTATTTTAATTCCTTTTAAATCAGGGTGTTTTATGGCTTTATTTAGACCTTCTATAATATCTTCTGTTGTTAGTTCTTGTAATTCAAATAATTGACATCTACTACGAATGGCAGGATTAATCGAATGATATGGATTTGATGTTGTCATACCTATTAAAGTAATTAGTCCTGATTCTAATTGCGGTAGTAATATATCTTGTTTATCTTTATTTAGTCTATGAATCTCATCCATAATTAGAATGATGCCATCATACATTTTGGCTTCTTCTATTACGATATCTAGATCTTTTTTAGTATTTACCGTTGCATTTAAAAAACGATATCTTTCTTTTAAGTCATTTACTATTGCATTCGCTATGGATGTTTTACCAATTCCTGGTTTTCCATATAGTATCATAGAAAATAATTTTTTATTTTTTACTAAGTTAGATAGTATTTTACCATTTCCTATTAAATGTTTTTGACCAATTACTTCCGATAGAGTAGTAGGTGCTAGTTTTAACGCTAATGGTTTATTCATATCATCAGTTCCTTTTCCTTCCTTATTATATAATAAATAATAGCTATTTTCAATTTCTGGTATTTGTTTTTTTTCTTAATTTATTTTATACTTATTATGGTGATTGTAATGAAGTTAGAAGATGCTGTTACAGATTTTTTACAGTACTGTTTATTTGAAAAAGGACTTAGTGAACAAACTCTTTCTTCTTATCAAAATGATTTAGATATCTATACTCTATTTTTAAAGGATAAGGGATGTAGTACGGTTTCTGATATTACTAGTGATATGGTAGAAAAGTTTTTAAAGATTCGTAAAGAAGATAGACAAAGTACTGGTACGATTGCTCATAATTTAACGGTTATTAAAAATTTTCATAAGTATTTATTAAAGGAAGAACTAGTAGATAAGGATGTCTCTTTATTTTTATCTCGTCCTAAGTTAGAAAAGAGGCTTCCTAAAGTACTTAGTATGGAGGATGTAGATAAGTTATTAAATATATCTTTGGTTACGCCATTTGACTACCGTAATAAAGCTATGTTAGAATTAATGTATGGATCAGGTTTGAGGGTGAGCGAACTTGTGAATTTGACTTTGAATGATATTGATACTAATCAAGGTCTTATTCGAATTATGGGTAAAGGTAAAAAAGAACGTGAGGTACCGACTAGTGAATATAGTCTTTATTATTTAAAGTTATATTTAGAAAAACGTCCATTATTGATTAAGAATAATTATAGTGATGATAGTTTATTTCTAAATAATCATGGGAAGAAGATTACTAGGCAGGGATTTTTTAAGATTTTAAAGAAGATACTGGAGGAAAAGGGATTAAATCCGGATGTTTCTCCTCATACTTTGCGACATAGTTTCGCTACTCATTTACTTAGTCATAATGCTGACCTTAGAAGTATTCAAGAAATGCTTGGGCATTCGGATATTTCTACTACTAAAATTTATACTCATTTAAGTGATGAGAAAGTAAAGGAAGATTATAAAAAATATCATCCAAGAGAACATAAAGGAGACGATGGTTCATGAGATTTAAAAGAATTTTTTTGATGGTATTAGATTCTTTGGGTGTTGGAGAGACTGTGGATGCTAGCAGTTATGGAGATAAGGGAGCTAATACGTTAGGACATATTAAGGAAAATTATGATTTATTTATTCCTAATTTAGCTAAGATTGGTTTTTTAGATACAGTGAATATGAGTGATAATCCTGATGTAGAAGCTTATTACACGATCGCTAGTCCTAAGAATGCAGGAAAAGATAGTTTAAATGGTCATTATGAGATGATGGGTATTCGTAACCATATTCCTTTTAAGACCTTTAATCAAGGATTTTCTTATGATATTTTAAATGGTATCGAGCAAGTTACTGGTCGTAGAGTGATTGGTAATAAATGTTGTCAAGATGATTCTATTCTTGAAGAGTTAGGGGAAAGACAACAAAATTATGGAGCGTTAATTATTTATACTTCTGCAGATTCTGATTTACAGGTTGCAGCTCATGAGGAATGTATTCCTGTTTCTACTTTATATCAATATTGTGAAAGAATTAGAGCACTTACTTTAAGAGAAGAGTGGAGGGTAGGTAGAGTGATTGCTAGACCATTTACTGGTACTCCAGGTCATTATCGTTTTATTGCATCAGCTAGAAAGGACTACTCTGTAAAACCTCCTGAAAAGTCTGTTTTAGATAGTCTTTTAGAACAACACTATAATGTTATTGGAATTGGTAAGATTAATGATATCTTTGATGGACAAGGTATTAATAAGAATATGAAAGCCACTAATAACATGGAAGCTATTAATAAATTTACAGATTTAATCGATAAAAACTTTACTGGTCTTTGTATGGTTAATTTAGCTGACTTTGATAGTTTATATGGTCATAGAAGAGATGTTGTTGGTTATGGGAAAGCTATTGAGGAATTAGATGTTGAAATACCTATTATTTTAAATAAGTTAGATACCGGGGATTTACTTATTATTACAGCAGACCATGGTAATGATCCAACATTTCCAGGAAATGATCATACTAGAGAAAATGTACCAGTAATTATATATAGTAGAGATTTCTTACATCCTAAACGATTAGATAGCTTAGATACATTCG